>JBBFMG010000014.1:0-18107 GCA_037478575.1 Burkholderiales bacterium
CACCATCTGGTCCTCACCGATAGTGAGCCGGCCGGTGACGCCATCCAGGCTCAGCCCCGGGTGCGCGCCGCCCCGCCACATGAGGCTGGCCAGACGTTGCGCGTCGAGGCCCAGGGCGTAGAGCCGTTCCAGCTCCACGTTGAGCGCCGGCTGCGGGCGCGGATAAATCATCACCGCCGGATGATCCGGCTGCAGCAGCCAGGGCATGTCCACAAAGCGCACGCCGCCGAGATCCACGTTGCGGGCATCCTGCAGCCGCCCGCCGAAGGCCTGGGAGGTGGCATAGACGGGCAGGAGCGGCGAGAGATAGGGACGCACCGCGCGCGCTTCCGGTGCCGAGGCGGCGAGGAAGATCATGTCCGCACCGGCCGGCAGCGCAGCGGCCTTGAGCGCGGCTTCCCGCCCCGGCGTGAAGCGCAACTGGCCGGCGAGACTTCCGCCGAGGGCCTGCCAGCGGGTGCGGAAGGCGGCCTGCATGCGTTGCGCAAGGGGCGAGTCGGCCACCACGATCAGGGCCTGACGGCGGCCGTCGCGCCAGGCGAGATCCGCCACCTGGCGTGCTTCCTCTTCGGCGGACAGGCCAAACAGCAGCAGTTCAGCCGGCAGAGTAAGACCTTCGCGTTCCGGCAGCGCAAGGCTCAGGGTGGGCATGCTGACCTGGCCACTGCGCACCAGGGCGCCCACGGCAGGGCGGGTGAGAGGGCCCACCACCACCCGCGCCCCGGCGGCGAGCGCCTGGCCGTAGGCCGCCGTGACGTCTTCCGGGTCCTCGCCGGTGGCGTAGACGCGCCAGGGCGGTGCGCCATCTTGCGCGGCAGCCGCGGCGAAGCCCTGGCGCACGGCCTCGGCGGGCGGGCGCAGCGCGGCGCTTTTCAATGGCAGCAGGAGCGCGATGTGGGGGCCATTCTCTGGTAGGCTCCCATCCAGCGCCCACGCGGCGGGCGCAAGGCCCGACAGCGAGCAGAGCAGGATGAGGAAATGACGCAGGCCCATGCGGGGAGGCAGGAGTCAGGACGGGGCTCATTATACGTGGTGGCCACGCCCATCGGTAACCTGAGGGACATCACCCTCCGGGCCATGGACGTGCTGGCCGCGGTGGACCGCGTGGCGGCCGAGGATACGCGCGTGACCGCGCACCTGCTGGCCCACTTGGGGCTGTCCAAGCCGCTGTTTTCCGTGCGCGAGCACAACGAGCAGGCCGGTGCCCGCACCATCATCGGGGCGCTGGAGCGGGGCGAGTCGGTGGCGCTGGTCACCGATGCCGGCACGCCCGGGGTGAGCGACCCGGGCGCGCGGGTGGTGGCGGCGGTGCGTGCCGCCGGGTTCAGAGTGGTGCCCGTGCCGGGACCCAGTGCGTTGACTGCGGCCTGGTCGGTGGCGGGACTGCCGGATGAGCATCTGCTGTGGTATGGCTTTCTGCCCACCAGGGCCGCGCAGCGGCGCGGGGTGCTGGAGTCCCTGCGGGCGCTGCCCTATGCGCTGGCGTTCTACGAATCTCCCCACCGCATTGGCGACACGCTCGCCGACTTCGCCGCGCTGTTCGAGCCGGGGCGGACCCTGGTCATCGCGCGGGAACTCACCAAGCTGTTCGAGGAGATCCACGTCTGCCCCGTGGCACAAGGGCCTGCCTGGCTGCAGGCGGACGCGAACCGCAGTCGCGGCGAGTTCGTGCTCATCGTCTCAGGTGCCCCACGGCAGGCGGCGGATGAAACCGAGGCATGCCGGGTGCTGCAGGTCCTGCTCCAGGAATTGCCGGCCAGCCAGGCTGCGCGGCTGGCCGCGGCTCTCACGGGCATGAAGCGTCAGGCCCTCTACGAGCTCGCCCTGCGGCTCAAGGAGCCGTGACGGCGGCTTCAGCGCGTGGCGCGCACCTCGTCGAAGATCTCCGTGAGGTCCTTCTCCCAGCGTTCGAACACGGGCGCAAGGGCCGGCTGGGGGAAGAATTCCCGGAGTACCGTGGGACGTGCCGCGGTGAGGATAGTCTGGCCCTCCTCCGCAAAGATGGCCACGTTGAGGGGAAGGTAAGGAATGAGCTCCGGATATTCCGCGGCAAGCCGTTCCACCTCTCCCGGCCGGCCGTAGAACACCACGCGGTAGCGGTCGGTCTTGTAGCCCTTCATTTCCAGTCCCACGTCCACCCGCTGCACCTTGGCCACCTTGTAGCCCCGGGCTGCGATGGCCGCCTGCAGGGTGGCCATGGCTTCCTCGAAATTCTGCGTCGAGCGCACGATGAGCAGCTGGTCGGCCCATGCCGACGCACCCAGCCCCAGCCCAAGGAAGAGGGTGAAGAGGCCGGTGACGAGTTTTTTCATAGGGCGGCCTCCTCCATGATGGTCTGGTAGAGCTTGGTCATCTGATCGCACATCTCGTTGAGCTCGCTGTTGTTGAAGATCCGGGCCAGCCGCTTGGGGTTGATGCTCATCATGCGCACCTTGCCATCCTGTTCCACCACCGTGATGCGGCAGGGCAGGAACAGCCCCACGCGCGGATCGATGGCGAGCGCCTGGTTGAGCATGCCGAAGTTGCAGAAATAGACGATGTGCTGTTTGGGATTTTCCTGGCCCTCGGGCACGATGCCCGCGTCGAGTTTCTGCTCCCGGATGAACACGAAATTGTTGGAAGTGGCCGCGCGCTTGACGTTCTCCACCGTGGTGGCCAGGTCATAGGGCGAATCCACGATGAACACCGGCTGGTCGCTATCCGCCACCGTGGCCGCCGGCGGGTGCTTTTCCAGGCTGCGCACGAAGGCCACGATGTCGTTGAGATCGCGATCGGACAGGCCGCGCGGCTTGAACGCCACCATGGGGGTGCCGGCGCGACCCTTGACCAGGGTGTTGCGGATCTGCGCGTCGCTGGCCGAGGCGAGATAGCCGGGATTGTTGAGCGCCGGCGGCATGATGGGCAGGTCGCGCGGACGCGAGAAGGTGACGCCGGTGCCGTGGCTGCCTTCGCCATGGGCGCCATGGCAACCGGCACAGTAGCGGCTGAACAGACGCTCACCCCGTGCGGCATCGCCCTTGACGGGTTTGCGGTCGAACACCGGCCGCTTGCCGGTATGCCACCGGCGCAGGTGGGCGATGATGGCATCCACCTCGGCATCGCTCAGGTGGGTGAAGGCGGGCATCACCCGGCCGGGACGGCCCAGACGAATGGTGCGGCGCAGATATTCGTCATCCACCGTGGCCTGGAAGGAAGGCAGGGCCAGGGGCACGCCAATGCCGCCGCGGCCGTCCTCGCCGTGACAGGCGGCACAGTGGCGGGAATAGAGGGTGGCACCGTCCACGGCATGGGCGGGTGCCGCGAACCACGCGGCAAGCCCCAGCAGGAACACGACACAGAGCCGGCGCAGGCGGATCATCTAAGGGCTCCTTTTGAGGACAATTTTCTCCACAAATATAGCCGGGATCGGCCTGCCGTGCAAAAGCCACGGGGAGGGCCTGCTGCGCTTGCCGCGCGGGCATGGGCTATACTGCCCGCCTTTCCTGCCTGCATTCGCCTGCCATGGAACTCACTCTCACCCGCCCCGACGACTGGCATCTGCACCTGCGTGACGGGCCCGCGCTCGCCTCGGTGCTGCCGGACAGCGCGCGCCGCTTCGCCCGCGCCATCGTCATGCCGAATCTGAAGCCGCCGGTGACCACCACCGAGATGGCGCGTGCCTACCGGACCCGTATCCTCGCAGCGCTGCCGCCGGGCCTTGCCTTCGAGCCGCTGATGACGCTCTATCTCACGGACAACACGCCACCGGCGGAAATCCGCGCGGCGCGCGCCAGCGGCCTGGTGCACGGCGTGAAGTATTACCCGGCAGGGGCCACCACCCACTCCGATGCCGGTGTGACCGACATCAGCCGCTGTTTCGACACGCTGGCGGTGATGGAGGAGGTGGGCATGCCGCTCCTCATCCACGGCGAAGTCACCGATCCCGGGGTGGACGTGTTCGACCGGGAAGCCGTCTTCATCGAACGCGTGCTGATGCCGCTCCTTAAGCGCTTCCCCCACCTGAAGGTGGTGCTGGAGCACATCACCACGCGCGATGCGGTGCAGTTCGTGGAAAATGCGCCGCCCAACGTCGCGGCGACCATCACCGTGCATCACCTGCTCTACAACCGCAATGCCATGTTTGCCGGCGGCATTCGGCCCCACATGTACTGCCTGCCGGTGCTCAAGCGCGAGACCCATCGCCAGGCGCTGCTGGCCGCGGCCACCAGCGGCAATCCCAAGTTCTTCCTGGGCACCGACAGCGCGCCCCACGCCCGCCACGCCAAGGAAACGGCCTGCGGCTGCGCCGGCATCTATACCGCCCATGCCGCCATCGAACTCTATGCCGAGGTGTTCGAGGCCATGGGCGCGCTGTCACGGCTGGAGGCCTTTGCCAGCTTTCATGGTGCGGATTTCTATGGTCTGCCGCGCAACCGTGACCGCCTCACCCTGGTCCGCGAGACCTGGACGGTGCCCCGCGAGCTGGCCTTCGGCCAGGACACCCTGGTGCCCCTGCGGGCCGGCGAGACCGTGGCCTGGCGGCTGGTTTCCCCAGAATCAAACCAAGCGAACCCCACATGAGCCTGCAACCCCTGCCTCCGGAACGGCTGTTCCGTGCCTGCGACCCCGCCTGCTTTCCCTTCGAGACCACGGAGGAAGTGCCGGAACTCACGGAATTCATCGGCCAGGCGCGCGCGGAGGCGGCCATCCGCTTCGGCGCCGGCATGCGCCACGAGGGTTACAACCTGTACGCCCTGGGCCCCCCGGGGACCGGCAAGCGTTCCCTGGTGGAGCAGCTGCTGCGTGACAAGGCTGCCCAGGCGCCGGTGCCGGACGACTGGTGCTATGTGCACAACTTCCGCGAAGCCCACCGGCCGCGGGCGCTGCGGCTGCCGGCCGGCCGCGGTGCACGGCTGCGTGCGGACATGGCACGGCTGGTGGAAGAGCTGCGCGTGGCGATTCCCGGTGCCTTCGAGTCGGACCAGTATCGGGCGCGCCTGGAGGCCATCCACACCGAATACAGCGAGCGCCAGGAGAAGGCCATCACGGAGCTGGGCGAGGATGCCGCGGCGCACGGCATCGCCCTATTGCGCACGCCGGACGGCTTCGTGTTCGCCCCCTTGCGCGAGGGGCGGGTGCTCTCACCGGAGGAGTACGACAAGCTGCCGGACGAGGAGAAGAAGCGCATCGACGAGCAGGTGGCGGGGTATCAGGCGCGCCTGGAGGAAATCCTGCGCAACATCCCGAAATGGCGGCGGGAGATGCGCGATGCGCTCACGCGCCTGAATCAGGAAACGGCCGACCTGGCGGTGGGTCAGCTCATGGACGACCTGTTCGCCGCCTACCGGGACCTGCCCGCGGTGGCGGCCTATCTGCAGGCCGTGCGTGAGGACGTGCTCGCCCACACGGAACTCTTCCTCAAGCAGGAAGCCGCGGGTCCCGAGCTGTCCGTGTTCCACCGTTACCAGGTGAATCTGCTGGTGGATCACGCTGACTCGCGGGGAGCGCCCATCATCACCGAGGATCATCCCACCTACAACAACCTGATCGGCCGCGTGGAGCATCTCGCCCAGATGGGCGCGCTGGTGACAGACTTCACCCTGATCAAGCCCGGGGCGCTGCACCGCGCCAACGGCGGCTATCTCCTGCTGGAGGCCCATCGTGTGCTCGCCCAGCCCTTCGCCTGGGAAGCCCTGAAACGCGCGCTCTACGCCCGCTCCCTGCGCATCGAGTCGGTGGGCCAGCTGCTGAGTCTGGTGCCCACCGTTTCCCTGGAGCCGGAGGAGATCCCGCTGGATGTGAAGGTGGTGCTGCTGGGCGAGCGCTTCCTGTATTTCCTGTTGCAGGAACTGGACCCGGAATTTGCCGAGCTGTTCAAGGTGGCCGCGGATTTCGAGGATGCCCTGCCGCGCAACGACCACAATGCCCAGCTCTACGCACGCCTGATCGCCACCCTGGCGCGGCGCGAGGGACTGTTGCCCTTCCGGCGCGAGGCGGTGGCGCGGGTGGTGGAACACGCCTCGCGCCTGGCCGAGGACGCCGAAAAACTTACCGCCCACATGCGCAGCGTGGCGGACCTGTTGCGTCAGGCCGACCACTGGGCGCGCGAGTCCGGTGCCACGCAGGTGGAGGCGGGCCATGTGGATCAGGCCATCGCCGCCATGGAGGCACGCAGCGACCGCATCAGGCGCCGCATCCAGGAGGAAATCCTGCGCGGCACGCTAATCATCGACACCGACGGGGCGGTGGTGGGCAGCATCAACGGCCTGTCGGTGGTGGAGCTGGGAGACGCCCGCTTTGCCCACCCCACCCGCATCACCGCCACCACACGCATCGGCGACGGCGACGTGATCAACATCGAGCGGGAGGTGGAGCTGTCGGGCGCCATCCACTCCAAGGGGGTGATGATTCTCGCCTCGTTCCTGGCCGCCCGTTATGCGCGCAGCCGGCCCCTGTCGCTATCTGCGAGTCTGGTGTTCGAGCAGTCCTATGGTTTCGTGGAAGGCGACTCGGCCTCGCTGGCGGAGCTGTGCGCCCTGCTGTCGGATCTGGCGCAGGCGCCGATCCGGCAGGCGCTGGCGGTCACCGGCTCGGTCAACCAGTTCGGCCAGGTCCAGGCCATCGGCGCGGTGAACGACAAGATCGAGGGTTTCTTCGACATTTGCGCGGCACGGGGACTCACCGGGGAACAGGGCGTCATCATCCCGGCGGCGAATGTGAAGCATCTCATGCTCCGGCGCGAGGTGCGCGAGGCCTGCGCCGCCGGCCGCTTCCACATCTATGCGGTGGAGACGGTGGACGAAGCGATCGAGCTGCTCACGGGCATTCCCGCCGGTCTGCCGGACGAGCAGGGCAATCTGCCCGAAGGCAGCATCAACTGGCGGGTGGCGGCCCAGCTCTACGAACTTTCCCTCATCCGTCAGGAATTCGCCGGGGCGGGGGGCAGGAAGAAGCGCCGGAAAGAGGAGTGATCTGGCCGCGGCTTGGGTGCCGAAGAGCCTGCGACACGTCCTGTCGCGGCTAAAGCCGCTCCCACAGGGTGAGCCGCCTTGTCTTGGTGGGAGGCGCTTCGGCGGCGAAGGCTTGCGAAAGGCATCGTCGCGGCTAAAGCCGCTCCCACAGGGTGAGCCGCCTTCTGTTGGCGGGAGGCGCTTTAGTGGCGAAAGAGTCGGGAAAGGCTGTCATCGCGGCTGAAGCCGCTCCCACCGGGTGCGGGGTCCTGGTTTGGCGGGAGGCGCTTTAGCGGCGAAAGAGTCGGGAAAGGCTGTCATCGCGGCTAAAGCCGCTCCCACAGGGTGAGCGGCCCGGGCTTGGTGGGAGGCGCTTTAGCGGCGAAGGCTTGCGAAGGGCATCATCGCGGCTGACGCCGCTCCCACAGGGTGCGGGGTCCTGGTGTGGTGGGAGGCGCTTTAGCGGCGAAAGAGTCGGGAAAGGCTGTCATCGCGGCTGACGCCGCTCCCACAGGGTGAGCGGCCCGGGCTTGGTGGGAGGCGCTTCGGCGGCGAAAGAGTCGGGAAAGGCTGTCATCGCGGCTGAAGCCGCTCCCACAGGGTGCGGGGTCCTGGTTTGGTGGGAGGCGCTTCGGCGGCGAAGGCTTGCGAAAGGCATCGTCGCGGCTAAAGCCGCTCCCACAGGGTGAGCGGCCCTTTGGTTGGTGGGAGGCGCTTTAGCGGCGAAGGCTTGCGAAAGGCATCATCGCGGCTAAAGCCGCTCCCACAGGGTGAGCGGCCCGGGCTTGGTGGGAGGCGCTTTAGCGGCCAAAGCTCGCCTGTGAGCGCCCGTCAGGCGCGGAAGCGTTCCACGCTGCGGCTGAGGTTGCGCGCCATTTCCTCCAGCTGGGCGGTGAGGGCGCAGGCCGCCTGCATGATGGCCACGGTGCGGTCGCCGTTTTCGGCGATGCGGCCGATCTGGGCGGAGATATCCTGGATGGCCCTGGCCTGTTCCTGGGTGGCATTGCCCACTTCGTCCATGCGGCCCGCGGCCTGGCGCACCGCATGACCGGAAACCGCCATGAGCTCGGCGAAGGCTTCCATGGCGTCCTGCATCTCGCTGAAGTGCCCGAGACCCTGCTGGACGGTCTGCTGCACGGTCTTGCTTTCCGTTTCGATGGTGTGCGTCACGCCGTCGATTTCCTGGGCGGTGTGGGCGGACTTCTCCGCGAGCTTCCTGACCTCGTCTGCCACCACCGCGAAGCCGCGCCCGGCCTCGCCGGCGCGGGCGGCCTCGATGGCGGCATTGAGGGCGAGCAGGTTGGTCTGGTCGGCGATTTCCTTCACCTGGCGGGTCATCTGGCTGATCTGGGCGGCGCGCGCCACGAAGGCTTCCACCGACTGGGCCATGCCCCGCACCAGGTTCTCCACCCGGTCGATCTGACCGGCCATGGCGGAGATGCCCTCGTTGGCGCGCTCCGTCTGTTCCAGGCTCTGGTGGGCGTCTTGCTGCACCTGCTGCCCCAGCTCCGCCACGGAGGCGACGCTGGCGGTGAGCTCTTCCACGGCCGCCGCGCTTTCCTGGGCGGCGGCCGTCTGGCCTTCCACGCTGGCGCGCACGCCCTCTGCGCTCTGCAAAAGCTCCCGCGTCACCTGTTCCAGTGTTGCCATGTTGCCGCGGATTTCCTGGGTGATGCCCTTGAGCATGAGCATGAGGGCGTTGTAGATCTTGGCCATTTGTCCCACCTCATCGTCGCCGAACACCGGGGCGCGGCGGGTGAGGTCGCCGTCACCCTGGGTGGCGAGCATGGTATCCCGCAGGGCCTCGATGGGACGCACGATGCTGGCGATGGCCAGGGGCGCGAGCCCCAGGGTGAGGATGAGACTGGTGAGAGCGGTGACGTATCCCGGCAGGCCGGCCAGCCAGCCCACCACCGGCACGGCGCCGATCACGGCGGCCACGGTCCAGATCTTGCTGCGCAGGCCAAGGGCGCGAAGCCGGCTCCGAAGCCCGCCCAGGCGGACCCGTCCGGCGTTGAGGTCGGCATAGAGCTTCTCCGCGGCGGCGATTTGCTCCCGGGTAGGCTTCACCCGCACGGACACGTAGCCGGTGATACGGCCGTTTTCCCGGATGGGCGCCACGTTGGCTTCCACCCAGTAGTGGTCGCCGTTCTTGCGCCGATTCTTGACGATGCCGTTCCACAGCTTGCCCTGTTTCACCGTGGCCCACAGGTCGGCGAAGGCCGCGGGGGGCACGTCCGGATGGCGCAGGATGTTGTGGGGCTGGCCGATGAGCTCTTCCCGGCTGTAACCGGAAACCTCGACGAAATCCTCGTTGGCGTCGGTGATGATGCCCTTGGCGTCGGTCTTGGAAATGATCACCGCGCCCGGTCGGTAGTCGTATTCCTGCTGGGTCACCGGCAGATTGCGCCGCATGATGGTCTCCTTGCTGATCCGAAAGGGGGACCAAAGGGCCCCGCTTCCGGGCAATAGCTGCGCAGCCGGCGGATTCTTGAGGGCAGCGGTGCACGGCGACCGGAGCGAACCCCGGTCCATGCCGCAGACATGGTCAGCGGCGCAGGGCCGCCTCCACCTCCTGTTCCCGGGTGGTGATGCGCGCCAGGGCCGTCATTTCCTCAGCGAGCAGGGCGAGCAGGTCGTCCAGGGAGACGATCCCCACCAGGGCGCCATCCTGATCCACCACCGGCATGCGGCGCACCCCATGCACCCGCATGCGCTGGATGGTCTCATAGACGCCGTCCTGCTCCCGTGCCGTGGCGAGTTCCCGCGTGACCAGGTCGCCCATCCGGAACAGGGAGGGATCCACTTCCTTGGCCATCACCTCGATCACCAGATCCCGGTCGGTGACGATGCCCACCGGCACCCGGCGGCCGTCCTTTTCCTCCACGATCACCACGTCGCCCACGTGGTACTGGCGCATGAGCTTGGCGGCTTCCAGGGCGTTTTCCCGGGCGAAGGCGATGACGACTTCACGGTTGCAGATTTCTCCGATGGGCATGACGGACTCCTTGCGGTCGAGGGTTGGGGACTCCCTCCAATGGTAGAGGTTTTTCGCTCACCCGTCGCGCTGGCTGCCAGGCAAAAAAACGGCCCCTGCCGGGGCCGCGGCCGAGGGGATGGCCGCATCAGGGGAAGGCCGGGATGGTGGGTTCCTGCCCGCCGCTGCCCGCTTCCGGATGGCGCCGGCTGACCAGTTCGCGGATCTCGCGCACCCGTGGGGCGGGCACGTCCACCATGAGCAGGATCTGGCCGTCGGCGATGGCCTTCTCGAAAGCCTTCAGGCGCGAATTGGGGATGGAACTGGCAATCATGCTGGAGACCCAGGCACCGAAGCCCGCCCCCAGCATGGTGGTGGCGAGCAGGGTCACGAGCTGCAGGGGCGTGTCGGTGGGCGGGAAGGCGAGCACCACCAGGCCCGCCACCACACCGGCGATGGCACCCACCACCAGTCCCGCCTCGGCACCGTGGACGATGTCGGATTTCTGCAGGATGGACGCCTCATGCAGCCCTTCCAGGGAAACGTCGTCCCGGGCCAGGACGTGCATGTGGCGTTCCTCGACGCGGGCCAGCAGAAGATCGTCCACCACCTGCCGGGCGCTGGCGGTGTCCGGCAACAGGAAATAGAGTCTGCGTCGCATGGCTGACCTCCTCGTGGCAAAGGGAGGCGGGGCTTGCGCGGGCGGGGCTGGTGCACTCGGCGGCCCGCCCCCCGGGGATGGACCAGGGCCGGCCGAGACGGCCCTGCATCTTCATTGTCTAGTTCAGGGGTCGGGAATTGTCAAAGGCCGCAAGGGCTGCCCAGGCGGCGCCAGCCATGGCAAGATTACAGGTTTTGCCGACTCCCGCACCCCATTGCCAGACATGGACACCGGTTCCTACGCCCGTGAGCTGAGGCAGCGCGAACGCCTGCTGAGCCTGCTTTTGTCGCGCATCCTCAAGCGCCAGCTACCGCCGGCCGTGTTCGCGGCGCTGGGCGAGCTCAGGCGGGGCTTTGCCCGGCTGCGGGAACAGGACGACCCCCGCCGGCGCCAGGCCCTGCGTGCCCTCATCGAACGGCTGGATGCGGACGCCCTCACCCAGATCGTGCGCGCCGCGGGCGTGTATTTCGGGCTGCTCTACATCGCCGAGGAATTCGTCGCCCTGCGGCGGCGGCGCCAGGCGGTGCGGGCCCGCGCCCACATGTGGCCCGGCTCCTTTCACGACACCCTGTGGGCCCTCAGAGAGGCGGGGGTGGGGGCGGCCGAGGCGCAGGCCCTGATCAAGCGCCTGCGCTACATGCCGGTGATCACCGCCCACCCCTCGGAGGCCAAGCGGCGCACCATCAAGGGGGCGCTGCGCAATATCTTCCTGAGCGTGGAGGCGCTCGACGATGCCCGCCTGCGCGGCAGCTTCCGCGCCGAGGCGGTGCGCCGGCTGGCGAGCCAGATCCAGATCCTCTGGAAAACCGATGAGGTGCGGGCCACGCGGCTCGACGTGCGCGATGAGCTGCGCGCGGGGCTGTCCTACTTTCCCCTGTCCCTGTTCCAAGCCACGGTGCAGGTCTATCGCAACCTGCGCCGGGCGGTGCGCGACGTCTATGGCGAGCAGGCCGCCGCCGGGCTCGAAGTGAGCCGCCTGCTGCGCTTCGGCTCCTGGATCGGCGGCGACCGGGACGGCCACCCCGGGGTGACCGCCGAGGTGACCGATCTTGCCTGGCAGATGCAGGCACGGGTCGCCCTGGAGGAATACCTGCGCCGCCTGGAACAGCTCTCCGACCAGCTCTCCTACTCCATCCGCATGTGCCGGCCGTCGGCGGCATTTCTGGCCAGCCTGGAAGAGGACGCCCATTACGCCGCGCTGCGCTTTCCCAACCAGCCCCACCGCTACCAGCAGGAACCCTACCGGCGCAAGCTGGAGGTGATGCGTTACCGCCTCAAGCGCAATCTGGCGGCGGTGCAGGCGGCGATCGACGGCGCGCCCCTGGAGGGGGAGGAAGTGGGCTACGAGAGTGCCGAGGGCCTATTGAAGGACCTCTATCTCATCCGTGATTCCCTGATCGGCCATGGCGACGAGGACGTGGCGGGGGCGGAACTCACGGATCTCATCCACCTGGTGGAGACCTATGGCTTCCATCTGCTTCAGCTCGACGTGCGTCAGGAATCTGCCGTGCACACGCGTGCCTGTGCGGAAATCCTGCGCGCGGCCCTGGGCGTGGATTACCTGGCCCTCACCGAGGCGGCGCGCCTGGCCCTGCTGGGCGACCTGGTGGGTCGGGCCCAGGCGCTGGAATTCGACCCGGAAGCCCTGAGCGAGGAGACGCGGGAGACCCTGCGCGTGTTCCGCGTGATCGCCCACAACCGGCGCCTGCTGGGGCCGGCCTGCTTCGGGCGCTACGTCATCTCCATGACCCACGGCGCAAGCCACGTGATGGAAGTGATGCTGCTCGCCGCGCTGGCGGGGCTGGCGGGACGTGTGGGCGAGCGCTGGTTCTGCCATCTGGGCGCAAGTCCCCTGTTCGAAACCATCGACGATCTCAACCGGGTGGAGCAGGTGCTGGAACAGCTCTACGCCCTGCCTGCTTACCGCAGCCTGCTGGAAGCCTTCGGCGAAGGGCAGGAGGTGATGCTGGGCTATTCCGACTCCTGCAAGGACGGCGGCATCCTGGCTTCCGCCTGGTCCCTCTACCGCGCCCAGAAGCGCATCCTCGCCCTGTCGGAGCGCCATGGCATTCCCTGCCGCCTGTTCCACGGCCGGGGCGGCACCCTGGGGCGCGGCGGCGGGCCCACCCACGAGGCCATCCTGGCCCAGCCGCCGGGCACGGTGCATGGCGAGCTCAAACTCACGGAACAGGGCGAGGTGCTGTTCTACAAGTACAACAACATGGAGACCGCGGTGTACGAGCTCACCCTGGGCATCACCGGTGTGCTCAAGGCCAGCAGCCACCTGGTGGGTGGTGGCCGCACCGACCGGGAGGACTACGCCGCGGCTATGGACGAGATCGCCCGCGAGGGGGAACGCGCCTATCGCACCCTCACCGAGGGCACGCCGGGCTTCCTCGATTACTTCTACGAAGCCACCCCGGTACAGGAAATCGGCCTGCTCAACATTGGCTCGCGGCCTTCCCACCGGCGCCGGGGCGACCGCTCACGCGCCTCGGTGCGCGCCATCTCCTGGGTGTTCGCCTGGGCCCAGTCGCGCCATGCCCTGCCCGCCTGGTATGGCATCGGCTCGGCCCTGGCGGCCTGGCGCGGCGACGATCCCGCACGGCTTACCAAACTGCGGGAGATGTATCGCGACTGGCCCTTCTTCCGCACGCTGCTTTCCAACGCCCAGATGGCCCTGGCCAAGGCCGATTTCGGCATCGCCCATGAATATGCCCGGCTGTGCACGGACCCCGCCCTGGGTGAGCGGGTGTACGCCCTGATCGCTGCCGAATACGCCCGCTCCGTGCACGAGGTGCTATTGGTGAGCGAAAGTGCGGCCCTGCTCGAGGACAATCCGGAGCTGGCGCTCTCGCTTGCCCAGCGGCGCCAGTATCTCGACCCCCTCAACCACCTGCAGACAGTGCTGCTCGCCAAGTTCCGCGCCGACGGGCGCGAGGACAGCCCGTGGCTGGAGCCGCTGTTGCGCTCCATCAATGCCATCGCCGCGGGCATGCGCAACACGGGCTGAGCGGCCGCGGCAGGCAGCGGCTCATTTCCCGCTGCTGTCCGAGGGGAAGCGCCAGGTCGCGCGGCCGGCGGGGTTTGCAGGGATCCCTGGCCAATTTGCAATGGCCCCTGTCGTCCCTTATGCTGGTTTCCATGAACACCGCATCACCCGGCCCGGACGGAACAATCCGGGCCCTTCTCGCAGGGGTTCTGGACGCCCATCCGGAAATCCGGCTCGCGCTTCTGTTCGGCTCCCTGGCTCGGGGCCGGGCGCATTGGGAAAGCGATCTCGACCTGGCCGTGGATGCGGGTCGGCCGCTGACGCCGGACGAACACATCAGCCTCATCGAAGAGCTGGGCCAGGCACTGGGGCGCCCGGTGGACCTCATCGACCTCTACCGGGCCGGTCCCGGCCTGCTGGGGGAGATTCTGCGCTCCGGGGCCCGCGTCAAAGGCACGTCCGCGGATCAGGCGCGCTGGGCCGTGCGCTATGTCCTGGATGCCGAGGACTTCCTGCCCGGTCTGCGGGAGCTGCTGGCAGCACGGCGGAAACGATGGATCGGTGGCTGATCGAACGCAAGCTGGAATCCCTGAGGCGCTGCCTCGCCCGGGTGCAGGAGAAATGTCCGCCCTCGGCGGCAGAACTTGCGCAAGATCTGGACGCCCAAGACATCCTGGTGCTGAACCGGACTCGGGCAGTGCAACTGTGCGTGGACATTGCCTTGCATCTGTTGTCGGAGCAGGAAGCTCCACCCCCGCAGAGCATGGGAGGCGCGTTCGAACAACTCGCCCGGCTCGGTCTCATCCCCCAGGAACTGGCCAACCGGCTAAAAAAAGCCGTCGGCTTCCGCAACGTTGCCGTGCACAGCTATCAGGAAATCGACTGGGTCATCGTTCACGCCATCGCCACCCGCCAGCTCGATGACTTCAAGGCGTTCGCGGCTGCCGTCTCCAAACACCTTGAGCCGGGCGCAAAGGCACGGAAATAACGGGCGGCCATCGCCGCGGGCATGCGCAACACGGGCTGAGCGGCCGCGCCCGCCCAAGGGGCATCACGCGCCCCCGCTGTCCGCGTGGAAGCGGTAGGTGGCGCGGCCGGCGGCCTTGGCGGCATACATGGCGTCATCGGCGCAGCGCAGCAGGCCTTCCGCGTCCGGTGCGTCGTCCGGAAATACTGCAATGCCGATGCTCACGCCGATCGTCAGGGTGTGGCCCTGCACCTGGAAGGGTTCGTTCATGGTCTGCAGGATTTTGTCGCCGATGCGGGCCACGTCCTCGCGGTCGTGGATGCCCGGCAGGATGATGGTGAATTCGTCCCCGGCGATGCGCGCCACCGTGTCCGTCTCCCGCACGCAGCGGGAAAGCCGCTCCGCCACCGCCTTGAGCAGGAGATCCCCCACGGCATGGCCATAGGTGTCGTTCACCGGCTTGAAGCGGTCGAGGTCGAGGAACAGGAGCGCCACCTTGTCTCCCTGGCGGCGGCTCGCCGCCAGCGCCTGGGCGAGCCGGTCGAAGAAGAGCGTCCGGTTGGGCAGGCCGGTGACGGCGTCGAAATGGGCCAGGTGCGCGATGCGCTGCTGCGCCGCCAGGGCGTCCGAAATGTCCTCGTGGGTGGCGATGAAATGGGTGATCTCCCCCTCGCTGTCGCGGATGGGGGTGATGATCTGGCGCACGGTATAGAGGCTGCCGTCCTTGCGCCGCTCCGTGGTCTGGCTGGTGAAGACCTCGCCGGCCTGGATGGTGGACCAGAGCTTTTCGTAATAGGCGTGATCGTGCACGCCGGACTTGAGCACGCGGGGCGTGGCGCCGAGCACCTCTTGCGCTGAATAGCCGGACAGGCGGCTGAAGGCCTCGTTCACCCACTGGATGCGCCCTTCCCGGTCGGTGATGAACACGGCATTGGCGGCGCTGGCCAGGGCCGCCGACAACAGACGCAGCTGCTCATGCTCGAAGCTCGCCTCCAGCGCCACCGCGGCGCGCGCCGCTATCAGTTCCAGGGTGCGCAGCAACTGGGCATCCTCCAAGGTGCCGGGCTCCCTGGCATAGACGGTGAAGGCGCCCCAGATCTCGCCGCGGATCACCAGGGGCAGGCTGCAGGCGCTGGCGAGCCCTTGCCGGCGCGCAGCCGCCTGCCAGGGACCAAAGTCCGGCGCGTCCACCCGGGTGATCTGCATGCGGCACAGGCGGATGGCACTGCCTGTGGGGCCGCGCCCGGTGACCGCGTCGTCCCAGCGCACACCGATGGCCATCACCTCGTCGCGGAAGGCGGTGGCGGGGCCCGCGGCGGCCACCAGACGGACCGTCCCGTCCTTTTCCCGGCGGCCGAACCAGACGAGCGCCAGCCCGAACTCGTGCGCCACCTGCTCGCAGAGGAAGCCCATGGTGGACTCCGGCGGCGTGCCGCGCAGGATGTGTTCGTCCGCCTCGCGCAGCAGCCGCTCCATGGCCTGCACCCGCCGGCTCTCCGTGATGTCCTGGGCGTAGGCCGCCACCAGCCGCACCCCCTTGGGCCCGGCGATGGGGTTGAGGGTGACGCGGTAATGGCGGCCGCCACGGCTGTCCTCGAACACCACCGGCAGCCCGGTGCGTACCGTGTCGGTGAAGCGCTCGAACCGTGCCGCGGCCACCTCCGGCGGCAGAAAATCCCAGATGGGCCGGCCCACGATGGCGTTGGGGGCCTGCCCCAGGCGGGCCGCGCCGGTCTGGTTGATGGCCAGCACCCTGCCGTCGGGACTCAACAGCAGGGCCGATTCGCCGATGGCATCCAGCAGGGCATGGGCGTTTTCCTCGCTCTCACGCAGCGCCGCCTGCAGCCGTTCGTGGGCGGTGACGTCGTCGAGGGTGAGCAGGAGGGCTTCCACGCGGCCCTGCGCGTCCTTCAGGGGTTCGAGACGCACATCCCAGTAGGTCACGCCGCGCTCGGGGTTGCGGGGATAGACGAAGGGCCTGGCGCGTTCTTCCCAGGGCTCGCCGCTTTCCACCACCCGCCGGAAGAGGGCTTCGTTCTCGGCGTCGGGGTAGAGCTCGAAGTGGTTTTTGCCGACGAAGAAGGCCGGCTCCTTGCCATCGGCACGGGCATAGGCGTCGTTCACGCGCAGGAAGCGGAATTCCCGGTCCATATAGGCCACGGGGTTGGGCAATGCGGCGAAGACCCGTTCCAGAAGCGCCTGGTTTTCAGCCAGCACCGCCTGGGCCGCCTTCTGCGCTGGGCGCACGAACAGCCACCACAGAAGGGGTACCGCAAGCGCGGTGAGGGCCAGCACGTCCGCGGCCGTGTGCAGCCAGAGGGGGGTGGTGTCCTCGGGCAGGACCCGATGCAGCACGAACATGATCCCGGTTTCGGCCAGCGCGAGGAGGGCCACGGCCAGCAGCAGACGGAGGAGGGGCGGGCAAGAGGCGAACGGCATGGTTTTTTCCGGTGGCAGCCAGCCATAGCGGCCAACCGTGGTTTTTCTTGAGGACGCGGGAACCCGGGGGCCCGCGATTATACTAAGCAGCGGAAGCAGGCCAGACAGTCGCCGGCGCGTCCCGCGCCGGAGGAAAGTCCGGGCTCCGCAGAGCAGGGTGCCGGCTAACGGCCGGACGCCGTGAGGCGATGGAAAGTGGCACAGAAAACAAACCGCCGATGGCCCGGACTTGCCGCCCGTAAGGGCGACAAAGTCCCCCCAAGCAGAGCAGGGTGCTGCGACAGCAGGGTGCTGCGACAGCAGGGTGCTGCGGGCAGCGCAAGCTGCACTGCCGGGGCAAGGCTCAGGCAAGGGTGAAAAGGCGCCCTCCGCAAGGAGGGGGCGGGCGCCAGCCCGCCGGGTAAGAGCCCACCGCGGACGTGGCAACACGGACGGCATGCCAAACCCCACCCGGAGCAAGACCAAATAGGGGAACCATGACGTGGCTCGCGTCGTTCCCGGGTAGGTTGCTCGAGCGCACCGGTAACGGTGCGCCCAGATAGATGACTGTCCTCGACAGAACCCGGCTTATCGGCCTGCTTCCTTTTCCTCTCCCGCCCATCCTCCCGGCCTTTCCCCCCGGTGTCGGCCTGATCCGGCGCATTTCCAATTGAATCAGTTCATTACGGCTTGTATCGCACAAGTCGCATGAGGATATTGTCCTAACCCATTCTTTTACCATGCGAATGCCAGCCGCCGCGGTTTGCCGCTAAGTCCTTGTCCCGCCGAACAAATTTGCCCGGGCAGCGGCGGATTTTCCTTGACCCCCCTGGTTTTTTTCCCTATAGTGGGCCGAAGTGGAGAAAAGTGGGAGATTGTGGGAGATGGCACCCGGGGGGAGCGGATGTTTCGCGGCGCGACCGCGCTGAGTCTCGATGCCAAGGGGCGGCTCGCCGTCCCGGCCCGGCATCGCGACGCCCTCCATGCGCAGGGCGGCGGGCGCCTGGTGCTGACCGCCCATCCCCATCGTTGTCTGCTCCTGTATCCCCAGCCCGAGTGGGAGCCCATCCAGCAGAAGATCATGTCCCTGCCCAGCCTGGACCGGCAGGCAAGCCTGCTGCAGCGCCTGCTGGTGGGCTTTGCCGAGGACGTGGAAATGGACG
>JBBFMG010000015.1:0-7514 GCA_037478575.1 Burkholderiales bacterium
CATGGGTGGGTCTCCCTGTCGCTGAGGATCAGTTCCGCCAGCCGCAGATCGCGCGGCCAGGTGACCTTGAGGTTGCTGGCATCCCCCTGCACCAGCCGGGGCCGGTAACCCAGCGCCTCCACCGCGCCGGCCTCGTCGGTGGGTTGCCGGGTCCCCGCCGCCTCCAGGGCGCGCAGCAGCAGGCCGTGGCGGAACATTTGGGGCGTCTGGGCCTGCCACAGCCCTTCCCGCGGCGCGGTGCCGGCGATCCGCCCCGCCTCGTCGGCCCGCTTGAGGGTATCCGCCACCGGGATGGCGAGAATCCCGCCCACGGGGTCGTGCTCCAGGGCGGCGATCAATTCATCCACATGCCGCGCTTGCAGACAGGGGCGCGCGGCGTCGTGCACCAGGACCCAGTCCTCCGCCGCCACCTCGCCGGCCATGGCCCGCAGGCCGTTGAGCACACTGGCCGCGCGCGTATCCCCGCCGCAGCGCAGGACGCTCAGGCGTGGGAAGTCCTGTTGCCAGTTCCAGGCATCGAAATGGCGGTCCTCCGGGGCCAGCACGACATAGACGCGCCGGATGCGCGGATGCTCCGCCAGGGTGCGCACCGCGTGCCACAAAAGGGGCCGGCCGGCGACGGTCAAGTATTGCTTGGGCCGGCCCGCGCCGAAACGGCTGCCGCTGCCAGCGGCGGGTATCAGGGCGATGCAATGGGACATGGGTTTTGCAGCGGCCGGGATCTATAGTTGAAAAGTGTTCTCGCGGCCCCATTCCCCGGGCCAGCATCAGACTGAGGAGAGAACCATGGCCCACGCCGTCCGCCACCCTGCCGTCGCCGGCACCTTCTATCCGGGGCATCCCGGCAAGCTCGACTACGATCTGGACAATCTGCTGCGTCAGGCGCGCAGGACCAGCGGGCCCGTGCCCAAGGCCGTGATTGTACCCCACGCGGGTTACATCTATTCCGGCCCCATCGCCGCCACCGCCTACCAGCGCATCGCCGCCGGGCGCGACCGCATCCACCGCGTGGTGCTGCTCGGTCCCGCGCACCGGGTGCCGGTGCGCGGGCTGGCCCTCCCCGGGGTGGAGGCCTTCGAAACCCCGCTGGGCACCGTGCCCCTGGACCGGGACGCCATGGCGCGCCTCGCCGCCCTGCCCCAGGTGGTGGAGAGCGCCCCGGCCCATGCCTGGGAACATTCTCTGGAAGTCCAGCTGCCCTTCCTGCAGAAGGTGCTGGATGATTTCACCCTCGTGCCGCTGGTGGTGGGCGATGCCACGGCGGAGGAAGTGGCTGAAGTGCTGGACCAGGTATGGGGCGGGCCGGAGACCCTGATCGTGATCAGCTCGGATCTCTCCCACTATCTGCCCTACGACCTGGCGCGGCGCATCGACGGCCAAACCGCCCAGATGATCCTGGATTTGCGCCCGGTATCCCACGAGCAGGCCTGCGGCGGTACCCCGGTCAACGGCCTCCTGCTGGCGGCGCGCCGCCATGGACTCCGGCCGGAACTCCTCGATCTGCGCAACTCCGGCGATACGGCGGGCGATCACGATCACGTAGTGGGTTATGCCGCGTTTGCCTTTGTGGAGGGGCAACAGGGTGTCCACTGAGAACCGCGAAGACCGCGGGCGGATCCTGCTGCCGCTGGCGCGCGGCAGCATCGCCGAGGCCTTGGGACGCCACTATCCGCTGCCGGATCATGACGAGCCGTGGCTCGACGAGCCCGGTGCCACCTTCGTCACCCTCACCCGCGACGGCGCGCTCCGGGGCTGCATCGGCAGTCTGGAGGCCCGCCGTCCCCTGCGCGAGGACGTGCGCGCCAATGCCTTGAACGCCGCCTTTCGCGATCCGCGTTTTCCGCCCCTCGCCAGCCGGGAGTGGCCGGACATTCGCGTCGAGGTGTCGCTGCTGGCGCCGCCGGAACCGCTGCCGGTGGAATCGGAGCAGGAGGCCTGGGACAAGCTACGGCCCCATGTGGATGGCGTGATCCTGGAATATGGCCCCTACCGCAGCACCTTCCTGCCCCAGGTGTGGGAGCAGTTGCCGGAGCCCGACCGCTTTCTGGCGCATCTGAAAATGAAAGCAGGTCTGCCCTGGGACTTCTGGGCGCCCCAGATCCGGCTGGCGCGCTACACCGTGCAGAAATGGAAGGAACCCGAACAGGAGATCATCGAGCCATGAGCCACGTTCCGGAATCCCATCACCCCGCGCGCTGGTGGCACAAACTGCCGGACGGACGCATCCAGTGCGACCTGTGCCCACGCGACTGCAAACTGCACGAAGGCCAGCGGGGCGCCTGCTTCGTGCGCAAGATGGAGGGTGGCGAGATGATTCTCACCACCTACGGCCGCTCCTCCGGCTTCTGCATCGATCCCATCGAGAAAAAACCCCTCGCCCATTTCTATCCCGGCACCAGTGTGTTCTCCTTTGGCACCGCCGGCTGCAACCTGGCCTGCAAGTTCTGCCAGAACTGGGACATCAGCAAGTCCCGGGAAATGGACCGGCTCATGGATCAGGCGGCACCTGCGGAAATCGCCAAGGCGGCCCAGCGCCATGGCTGCCAGAGCGTGGCCTTCACCTACAACGATCCGGTGATCTTCGCGGAATACGCCATGGACACCGCCGACGAGTGTCACAAGCTGGGCATCAAGACCGTGGCGGTCACCGCGGGCTACATCCACCCCGAACCGCGGCGCGAGTTTTTCGCCAAGATGGATGCCGCCAACGTGGACCTGAAGGCCTTCACCGAGGATTTCTATTTCAAGATCACCGGTGGCCACCTGCAACCGGTGCTGGACACCCTGGTTTACCTGAAGAAGGAAACCCGGGTCTGGCTGGAAATCACCACCCTGCTGATCCCGGGGAAGAACGACTCCGACGAGGAAATCACGGCACTGTCCCGCTGGATCGCCCGGGAGCTGGGGCCCGATGTGCCCCTGCATTTCTCCGCCTTCCACCCGGACTACAAGATGCTGGACGTGCCGCCCACGCCCGTGTCCACCCTGGTGCGCGCGCGGGACATCGCCATGAAGCAGGGGCTCCACTACGTCTATACGGGCAACGTGCACAACGTGGAAGGCGACACCACCTTCTGCCCCAACTGCCATGCGCCGGTGATCGTGCGCGACTGGTATGCCATCCGCGACTACCAGCTCGACGATTCCGGTCACTGCCGGCAGTGTGGCACGCGCATCGCCGGCCATTTCCAGCACTTCGAACTCAAGCGGCAATTCGGCCCGCGCCGCATTCCGGTGGCCATGCATCCGGTGGCGTGAGGCCCGGGCGCCCTGGCGCGCAAATTCCTGCCAAGGGCGGCCCCACCGGCGCCGGCCGTGGTCTATACAGAAACCATGGTCGGCGAGCTCGTCCACATTCCGGATGGAGCGGCGCGCATTGAAGGCATGCTGGAGCTGCCGGAGGCGCCCCGCGGGCTCGTGCTGTTCGCCCATGGCAGTGGGTCCAGCCGCCACTCCCCGCGCAACAACTACGTGGCGGGCGTGCTGCGCGCGGCCGGTATTGGCACCTTGCTCATGGACCTCCTCACGGTGGAGGAGGACCGGGACTACCGGACGCGCTTCGACATTCCCCTGCTCACCCGCAGGCTGGCGGTGGCCACCAGCTGGGTGGGCAGCCACCCCGACGCGCGCGGGCTGCCCGTGGCCTATTTCGGCGCCAGCACCGGCGCCGCCGCGGCCCTGCAGGCCGCTGCCCAGCTGGGGCGCAGCGTGGCCGCCGTGGTGTCGCGCGGCGGGCGCCCCGATCTCGCGGGGGGCACCGCCCTGCGCCAGGTGGTCTCGCCCACCCTGCTCATCGTGGGTGGCCTGGACGACGTGGTGATCGAGCTCAACCGGGCGGCCTTCGAAGTCATGACCTGCGAAAAGGAGCTGGTGATCGTTCCGGGTGCGAGCCACCTGTTCGAGGAACCGGGCACCCTGGAGGAGGTCGCGCGCCTGGCCACCGACTGGTTCCTGCGCCACCTGTCCGCCTGAGCCGGCCTGAACCAGGCGGCAAGCCAAAGCCCTGCTGTGGCATGATGCCGGCCATGGACAGCCAGGCCGTCTTCGTCGCGCGCGGTCTCACCAAGGTCTATCGCATGGGCGAGGTCGAGGTGCAGGCGCTGCGCGGCATCGATCTCGACCTCTACCCCGGGGAACTGGTCGTGCTGCTGGGCCCTTCCGGCAGCGGCAAGTCCACCCTGCTCAACATCCTGGGAGGGCTGGATACCGCCAGTGGCGGCGAGGTGCGCTACCTGGGACGCCCCCTCACGGGCGCCAGCGACGCCGAGCTCACACGCTTCCGCCGGGAACACGTGGGGTTCGTGTTCCAGTTCTACAACCTCATTCCCAGCCTGACTGCGCGGGAGAACGTGGCCGCGGTCACCGAGATCGTGAGCCATCCCATGACCCCGGAGGCGGCCCTCGCCCTGGTGGGGCTGCAGGATCGCCTGGACCATTTCCCCGCCCAGCTCTCCGGCGGTGAACAGCAGCGCGTGGCCATCGCCCGCGCCATTGCCAAGAATCCCGCCGTACTCCTGTGCGATGAGCCCACCGGGGCGCTGGATTCCCAGACCGGCGTGGTGGTACTGGAAGCCCTGGAAAAGGTGAACCGGGAGCTTGGCACCCTGACCGTGCTCATCACCCACAACGTGGGCATCGCAGCCATGGCCGACCGGGTGATTCGTCTCTCCGACGGACGCATCGTGGAGGTGCGCCCCAACCCCCAGCGCAAGGCGGCGCGGGAGCTGAGCTGGTGAGGCTGCGCGCCCTTGACCGCAAGCTGCTGCGGGAACTGGCCCACATGAAAAGCCAGGTGCTGGCGATTGCCGCCGTGATCATGGGCGGCGTGGCCACCCTGGTGATGTCCCTGTCCACCTACGATTCCCTGGTGGGCACGCGGGACCACTTCTACCGGCAGTATCGTCTGGCCGACGTGTTCGTCTCCCTGAAGCGCGCGCCCGAACCCGTGGCGCTGCGCCTGCGGGAGATTCCCGGCATCCAGACCCTGGAGACCCGGGTGATGAGCCCCGTCAAGCTGGAAGTGGAAGGTTTCACCGACCCGGTCACCGGGCTTTTGCTGTCCCTGCCGGACGGCCGCGAGCCCCTCCTCAACGGCCTGCACCTGCGGCGGGGACGTCTGCCCCAGGCCGGCAGCCCCGACGAGGTCGTGATCTCCGATACCTTCGCGGACGCCCATGGACTCGCTCCGGGCGACCACCTCGCTGCCATCGTCCGGGGCCGGCGCCAGCGTCTGGTGGTGGTGGGGGTGGCCGTTTCCCCCGAATACGTGTACCAGATCGCGCCGGGCGCGATGTTCCCGGATTTCAAGCGCTACGGCGTGCTGTGGATGGGACGGCGCGCCCTGGCCGCGGCCACCGACATGGAAGGCGCCTTCAACCAGGTGAGCGCCACCCTGGTGGCAGGCGCCCGGGTGGAGGACGTGCTCGACCAGCTGGACGCGGCCCTCGCCCCCTATGGCAGCAGGGGGGCCTACGCGCGCCGTGACCAGTTCTCCAACCGTTTCCTGTCCGAGGAGCTCAAGCAGCTCAAGACCACGGCCACGGTGTTTCCCGCCATCTTCCTGGGCGTGGCGGCCTTTCTGCTGCACATCGTGCTCAGCCGCCTGATCGCCCTGCAGCGCAGCCAGATCGGCATCCTCAAGGCTTTCGGCTACACGGACCGCGCCATCGCCCTGCACTACGTGAAATTCGTGCTGGTGGTGGTGATCCTGGGCGTGGCCCTGGGCGTGGCCCTGGGAACATGGTTCGGCGAGTCTCTCTCCCGGGTGTATCAGGAGACCACCTTCCGCTTTCCGTACCTCCACTACCAACTGCGGCCGGCGGTGGTGGCCATTGCCTTTCTGGTCGCCGGCAGTGCTGCGCTCCTCGCCACCGTGTGGGCCGTCTTTCGGGCCGCGCGGCTTGCACCGGCGGAGGCCATGCGCCCGGAAGCCCCGCCGGTGTACCGCGCCACGCTGCTGGAGCGGCTGGGTTTCCAGCGCTGGCTGGCGGCGCCCTCGCGCATGATCCTGCGCCACATCGAGCGCCGGCCGGTTAAATCGCTGCTCACCGTGGTGGGCATCGCCTGCGCCTGCGGGCTGATGATGGTGGGCTACTACCAGAAGGGCGCCATAGACTTCATGGTGGACGTGCAGTTTCGCCAGTCGGCGCGGGAGGATCTGGCCCTCACCTTCATCGATCCCACCTCGGACCGGGTGCGCCACGAACTGGCCGCCCTGCCCGGCGTAACCCACGTGGAAACCTTCCGCGACGTACCCGCCATCCTGCGCTTCCGCAATCACCGGCACCGGGGCGCCATTTACGGCATCCAGCCGGACGGCGTCCTGCACCGGGCGCTGGATACCCGTCTCAAGCCGGTGACGGTCCCGCCGGGCGGCGTGATCCTCACCGATTACCTGGCGCGGGAGATCCTGCACGTCCGGCCGGGCGACATACTCTCGGTGGAAGTGCTGGAAGGACGCCGGCCGGTGCTCGAGGTGCCGGTGCTGGGTATCACCCACCAGTATCTCGGTCTCGCGGCCTACATGCAGCAGGAAACCCTGAACGCCCTGTTGCGGGAAGGGCCGGCGGCCACCGGCGCCTATCTCGCCATCGAACCGGGCCAGGAGACGGCGGTCTATGCCCGCCTCAACGAGCGGCCGCGGGTGCTGGGCATGGTGGCCCACGCCGCGGCCATCCGCAGCTTCTATGCCACCATCGGCGAATTCGTGCTGTTCTACAACCTGGTGGCCACGGTGCTGGCCGGCGCCATCGGCTTCGGTGTGGTGTACAACAGCGCGCGCATCGCCCTGTCCGAGCGGGAGCGGGAACTCGCCAGCCTGCGCGTGCTCGGCTTCACCCGCGGGGAGATCGGCTATATCCTGCTGGGGGAGCTTGGCCTGCTGGCCCTGCTGGCCGTTCCCGTGGGCATGGCGGTGGGCGTGGGGCTGGTGGGCATCGTGGTGGTGGCCCTGCAAAGCGAGCTCTACCGTCTGCCCCTTTTTCTCACGCCAGACAACTACGCCATGGGCGCGCTGGTGGTGGTGGCCTCGGCCCTGGCCTCCGGGCTCATCATCTGGCGCCGCCTGGGCCGCCTCGATCTGATGGCAGTACTCAAGACACGGGAATAGAACCGCCCCATGAACCTGCGTGCCCGCATCGGTCTCGCCCTGCTTGCCGTGAGCGTGGCGGCGGGCCTCACCTACGGCTTCCTGCCGCGGCCCATCCCCGTGGAGGTGGCCACGGCCTCGCGCGGCCCCCTGCGCGTGACCGTGGAAGAGGAAGGCAAGACCCGGGTCAGGGAACGCTACGTGATCGCCGCGCCCATGGCGGGCCAGCTGCGGCGCATCATTTTGAAGGCCGGCGACGCCGTGACGGCAGGGGAGACGCTGGCGGTGATCGAGCCGGCGCCCGCCGCCGTGCTGGATCCGAGAAGCCGGGCCCAGGCCGCAGCCCGGCTGGCGGCCGCCCAGGCGGCGCTGGCCGCCGCCGAGGAAAACGTCCGGGCGGCGCGGGCCGAAACGGCCCTCGCCCGCC
>JBBFMG010000015.1:7524-17835 GCA_037478575.1 Burkholderiales bacterium
GGATCGCCTCAAAGCGCTGCGCGCCGCGGGCTACGTCTCGGCCCAGGCCCTGGACCAGGCCGCGGCGGAGGCCGAACGCAGCGCCGCGGCCCTGGCCGCCGCGGAGCACCACGCGCGGGCGGCCCGCTTCGAACGCGACACCGCGCAGGCCGCCCTGCTGGAGGGCACGGGCGGCGCCGCACGGAGCACCTACCCCGTGCGCGCCCCGGTGAGCGGCCAGGTGCTGCGGGTGCTGCGGGAAAGCGAGGGCCCGGTTTCGGCCGGCCAGGCGCTCCTGGAGCTGGGAGACCCCCACGCCCTGGAGGTGGAAGTGGAGCTGCTCTCCACCCAGGCGGTGACCATCGCGCCGGGAACCCGGGTGGAATTCGAGCGCTGGGGTGGCCCGCCGCTGGAAGGTCGGGTGCGCCGGGTGGAGCCCACCGGTTTCACCAAGGTATCGGCCCTGGGCGTGGAGGAACAGCGGGTGCGGGTGATCGTCGATTTCACCTCACCCCCTGAAGCCTGGCGGAACCTGGGCGACGGCTACCGGGTGGAGGCGCGCTTCCTGGTGTGGCAGGGCGAGGATGTGCTGCAGATTCCTGCGAGCAGCCTGTTCCGCCACGACAGTGGCTGGGCGGTATACCGCATCGAGGCCGGGCGGGCGCGGCTCACGCCGGTGTCCCTGGGCCACCGGGCCGGTCTGACGGTGGAGGTATTGGCCGGACTCCAGGCGGGCGACCGGATCGTCGGCCATCCCAATGACCAGGTGCGCGACGGCAGCCGGGTGAGCCCCCGTGGAAGCGGAACCTGAAGGGTCCATGCGCTCTCAGGCGCGGGCAGACTCGCGCAGGATGCGCATCACTTCCTCGTCCTCCACCTGGGGAAATTCGGCATAGAACTGGCCCACGGCATAAAAGTCGTAGGGCGTTTCCAGGCAGACCACCTCGTCACAGTAGCCGCGCACCTTTTCCACCGTCTCCGGCGGCGCCACCGGCACCGCGCAGATCAGCCTGGCCGGCCCCCTGGCGCGCAGGGCGTGGAGCGCGGAAATCATGGTGGCACCGGTGGCCAGCCCGTCGTCCACCACGATCACGATGCGGCCGGCCGGGTCGATGGGGGGACGCACGGGCGTGTACTGCGCCCGGCGCTGGCGCAGGATCTCCATCTGGCGCGCCTTCTCCCGCTCGATGTATTCGGGCGTGGCGCCCGCCGCCGCGGCATAGTCCGCGATGTAGGTCCAGCCGGTCTCGTCCACCGCGCCGATGGCGAATTCCGGATTGCCCGGCGCGCCCAGCTTGCGCACCAGCACCACGTCCACTTCGCCTTCCAGCACGTCGGCAATGTGCCGGGCCATGGGCACCGCGCCCCGGGGAATGGCCAGCACCAGCGGGTTTCGCCCCTTGTAGGCGATGAGCCGGCGCGCGAGCCGTTCGGCGGCTTCCAGACGGTTGCGAAACATGAAATGCCCTCCTCCACCTCACGATAGCACAGGGGGTGGCGGCAGGCCGGCCGAAGAAAAAAGAGGCGGAACCCGTCCGCCTCCCAAGGAGAGCCCCACTCCGTCCCGAGTAGGTGAGTCTTGTATCGGCGGCTTGCGCCGCCACTTTAGGGAAATTTCGCGCATCCGCGGGCGCCGCCGCCCGCCTCCCTTATAATTCGCGGTTTTTGTCTTTCCCATGCTGTTCGACGCGCCGCTCCCACCACCGGGCCAAAGCCAACGCTACACGAACCTCGCCGGCTCGTCGGATGCGCTCGCCCTGGCCCAGCTGGCCGCCGGCGGCCAGCGGCTGGTGGTCATCACGGAAACGGCCCACGAGGCCCAGCGTCTGCGCGACGAGATCCCCTGCTTCAATCCCGCCCTGTCGGTGCACCTGTTTCCAGACTGGGAAACCCTGCCCTACGACCAGTTCTCACCCCATCAGGATCTGGTCTCGGAACGGCTCGCCACCCTCTACCAGCTGGACAGCCGCGCCTTCGATGTGGTCATCGTGCCCGTCTCGACCGCGCTCTACCGGCTGCCTCCCAAGGACTTCCTCGCGGCCCACACGTTTTTCCTGAAACAGGGCGCGCGGCTGGACGTGAACGCCCTGCGCCGCCAGCTTACCCTGGCGGCCTATACCCCTGTCAGCCAGGTGCAGGCGCCGGGGGAATACAGCGTGCGCGGAGGCGTGATCGACCTGTTTCCCATGGGCAGTCCGGTGCCCTACCGCATCGACCTGTTCGACGAGGAGATCGAGAGCATCCGCACCTTCGACGTGGATACCCAGCGCTCCATCTATCCGGTGCCGGAGGTGCGGCTGTTGCCGGCGCGGGAGTTTCCCCTCAACGAGGCCGGCATCGCCCGTTTCCGCCAGGCTTTCCGCGAGCGCTTCGAAGGTGATCCGTCGCGCAGCCGGCTGTACAAGGACGTGAGCAACGGGCTCGCGCCGCCTGGCGTCGAGTACTACTTGCCTCTCTTTTTCGAGAACACCGCCACCTTCCCCGATTATCTGCCGACGGATGCGCTGATCTGCCTGCACCACGGGATCCAGGCGGCCGCCGAACAGTTCTGGCGCGACACCCGCTCCCGCCACGCCCTGCTGGGTGGGGATGCGGAACGGCCGCTGCTACCGCCGGAGGATCTGTTCCTCACCGCCGACCAGCTGTTCGGGGCCCTCAAGGCCCACCCGCGTATCGAAATCCTGGGGCCGGACGCGCCCGCCGCCACCCGCACGGCACGCTGCGCCACGGCGCCCCTGCCGCCGGTGCATGTGGACCGCCGCGCGGAAAAACCGCTGGCGCGGCTCACGGCTTTCCTGGAGGAATTCCCGGGACGGGTGCTGCTCGCCGCAGAGAGCGCAGGCCGGCGCGAAACCATGGCCCAGCTGCTGGGCGACCACGGTCTGCGCCCCGCGCCCGTGGAAGGCTTCCAGGCCTTTCTCGCCCAGGGAGAACGCTTCGCGCTCACCACCCTGCCCGTGAGCCAGGGCTTCGTGCTGGTCGAAGCGGGCGTCGCTCTCATCACCGAGTCGGAGCTCTATGCCCTGCAGGTGCGTCAGTCGCGCCTGCGCGAAGCGAAGAAGACCGGCTCCGAACACATGCTGCGCGACCTCTCGGAAGTGCGCGTGGGCGACCCCGTGGTGCATGAGGATCACGGGATCGGCCGCTACCAGGGCCTGGTGACGCTGGATCTGGGCGAGGGCGACACGGAATTCCTGCTGCTGGAATACGCCGGCGGCGACAAACTCTACGTGCCGGTGGCCAACCTGCACCTGATCAGCCGCTACAGCGGCGGCCCCCCGGAGACGGCCCCGCTGCACCGCCTGGGCAGCGGCCAATGGGAAAAGGCCCGGCGCAAGGCGGCCCAGCAGGTGCGCGACACGGCCGCCGAACTGCTGGATCTCTACGCGCGGCGCGCCGCGCGCGCGGGCCACGCCTTCCGCCTGAAACGTGAGGACTACGAGGCCTTCGCCGCGGGCTTCGAATTCGAGGAAACGCCGGACCAGGCCGCGGCCATCCAAGCCGTGATCGACGATATGACCTCGGGCAAGCCCATGGACCGCCTGGTCTGCGGTGACGTGGGCTTCGGCAAGACGGAAGTGGCGCTGCGGGCCGCCTTCATCGCCGTGGCGGACGGCCGACAGGTGGCGGTGCTGGTACCCACCACCCTGCTCGCCGAACAGCACTATCACACCTTCTCCGACCGCTTCGCGGACTGGCCGGTGAAAGTGGCGGAAATCTCCCGCTTCCGCACCGCAAAGGAGCAGGCCGAAGTACTGAAGGGCGTGCGCGAAGGCCGCATCGACATCCTGATCGGCACCCATCGTCTGCTCCAGAAGGACGTCGCCTTCAAGAACCTGGGACTGGTCATCATCGACGAGGAACACCGTTTCGGTGTGCGCCAAAAGGAACGCCTGAAGGCCCTGCGCGCCGAGGTGGACGTGCTCACTCTGACCGCCACACCCATCCCCCGCACCCTGTCCATGGCGCTGGAGGGCCTGCGCGATTTTTCCGTGATCGCCACCGCGCCCCAGCGCCGGCTCGCCATCAAGACCTTCGTCCATCCCTGGAGCGAGGGCCTGATCCGGGAAGCCGTGCTGCGGGAGCTGAAGCGTGGCGGCCAGGTGTATTTCCTCCACAACGAGGTGGAGACCATGGCCCAGATGCACGAGCGGCTTGCGCGCATCGTGCCCGAGGCGCGCATCCAGGTCGCCCACGGCCAGATGCGCGAGCGCGAGCTGGAGCACGTGATGCGCGACTTCTACCACCAGCGCTTCAACGTGCTGCTGTGCACCACCATCATCGAGACCGGCATCGACATTCCCACCGCCAACACCATCATCATCCATCGTGCGGACAAGTTCGGCCTGGCGCAGCTGCATCAGCTGCGCGGCCGGGTGGGGCGCTCCCACCACCAGGCCTATGCCTATCTGCTCACGCCGGAGGGGGCCCTCACCGGCTCGGCCAGGAAGCGGCTGGAAGCGATCCAGATCATGGAAGACCTGGGCGTGGGCTTCCACCTGGCGATGCACGATCTGGAAATCCGCGGCGCCGGCGAGCTTTTGGGTGAATCCCAGAGCGGCGAGATGCAGGAAATCGGCTTCACCCTGTATGCCCAGATGCTGGAGCAGGCCGTGAAGGCGCTCAAGTCCGGCCGGGAACCGGCACTGGACGCGCCGCTGAACGCCACCACCGAGATCAACCTGCACGCCCCGGCCCTGCTGCCTGCCGACTACTGTGGCGACGTCCACGAACGGCTGGTGCTCTACAAGCGGCTCGCCCACTGCGACACCCTGGACGAGCTCGACGCCATGCAGGAGGAGCTGGTGGACCGCTTCGGACTGCTGCCGCCCCAGGCGAAAACCCTGGTCGCGACCCACCGCCTGCGCATCCTGGCCAAGGGGGTGGGTGTGGCACGCATCGATGCCAACGGGGAAAGCATCAGCCTGCAATTCGTGCCCAACCCGCCCATCGACGCGGCGCGCATCATCGAGTTGATCCAGACCCGAAAGAACTACAAACTCGCGGGTCAGGACAAGCTCAGGGTCATGCTGGTGACCGCCGATGCCGAGCAACGGGCGCAGGCGGTGCAGCAAATCTTGCGGGAGCTGACGGCGTGAGTTGGGGCCAGACACGGCAGCCCGCACACTTGGGCCAAACCCCGGACGCGGCCACGCAGGATCCGGGTTCACCTTCTGGAAGCGATCGATGAATCTCGTCATCCAGGGCCTCGACGTCGAGACCCAAGACCTCAAGACGCTGGCCAAACTCACCCAGGCCAACGGCATCGAACAGGTGCGGCCGAACGTGTTCCGCCTCGCCCACTGCACTCCCCATCCGGACGTGCCGGCCCTGTGCGAGCGGGCCCGGCTCGATTTCGGCTACGTGCCGGAGGGTCAGAAGCTGGACCACATGGGCCTCGTGGTGATGGACATGGATTCCACCCTCATCACCATCGAATGCATCGACGAAATCGCGGACATGCTGGGCCTCAAACCCCAGGTGGCCGCCATCACCGCCAGTGCCATGCGTGGCGAGATCGAGTTCGCCGAGAGTCTCACGCGCCGCGTGGCGCTGCTGGCCGGCCTGGAGGAAAGCGCCCTGCAGCGGGTCTATGACGAGCGGCTGCGACTGTCGCCGGGAGCGGAGCGGCTGCTCGCCACCCTCCGGGCCCATGGCATCAGGACCCTGCTCGTCTCCGGCGGCTTTACCTTCTTCACCGATCGCCTGAAGGCGCGCCTGGGGCTGGATTACGCTGCGGCCAACACGCTGGAGATCGTCGACGGCAGGCTCACCGGGCGGCTCCTCGGCCCTATCCTGGACGCCCAGGGCAAGGCCGACTGGCTCAACCGGGTGCGCGCCGAGCTGGGGCTTACGAAGGAGCAGGTGGTGGCCATTGGCGATGGCGCCAACGACCTGCGCATGCTCGCCGCCGCGGGCATCAGCGTGGCCTATCACGCCAAGCCGGTGGTGCGCGAGAAAACCACCTACGCCATCAACTACGTGGGACTCGATGGCGTGCTCGAATTCTTCGAATACTGAAGAAAGTTCTTCAAAACAGGCTCATCTGCCCGCCCGCCGGCGGCCGGAACAGGTCGGTGGGCAGCGGCGGCAGGCCGGGAAAACCCAGGCGCCGGTAGGCGAGCCGAAAGCGGTCGCGCAGAAACCGGGCGTAGGTGCCACGGCCCCTTAGCCGCAGGCCGAACTCGGGCTGATAATCCCGGCCGCCGTGCACCTCGCGCACCCGGTTCATGACATGCTCCGCCTTGAGGGGTTCGTGGGCGGCAAGCCACTCCCGGAACAGATCCTTCACCTCGTGGGGCAGGCGCAGCACCACATAACCCGCCTCCTGCGCGCCCGCGGCGCGGGCCCGTTGCAGGATGCGCTCCATCTCGGGGTCGGTCAGCACCGGCACCACCGGCGCCACCATCACCCCCACCGGCACGCCCGCCCCCGCCAGGGTCTCGATCACTGCCAGCCGCCGTTCCGGCTGGGGGGCGCGCGGCTCCAGGCGGCGCGCCAGTTCCCGGTCCAGTGTCGTGAGGGAGATGAACACGTGCACCAGCCCGTCCCGCGCCAGGTCGGTGAGCAGATCGAGGTCGCGCTCGATCAGCGCCCACTTGGTGACGATGGAAACCGGATGCCGGCATTCGGCCAGCACCTCCAAAAGCCGCCGCGTCAGACCGAGCCTGCGCTCCACCGGCTGCCAGCCGTCAGTATTGATGCCTAGGGCAATGGGCCGGCAGGTGTAGCGGGGATGCGCCAGCTCCTCGCGCAGACGCTCCGGCGCATCCGGCTTGTGAAACAGCCGGCTTTCGAAGTCCTGGCCCGGGGACAGCCCCAGATAGGCGTGGGTGGGCCGTGCGAAACAATAGATGCAGCCATGCTCGCAGCCGCGGTAGGGATTGATGGAGCGGTCGAAGGGAATGTCCGGCGATTCGTTGTAGGTGATCACCCGCCGGGCGCGGTCCACCTCCAGCACGGTGGCAACGGTCACTTCCTGTTCCAGACCGCCCCAGCCATCGTCCTCCGCCTCCCGGCGCAGGGACTCGAAGCGACCTCCGGGGTTGCTGACCGCGCCGCGCCCCTTCACCAGGGTGCGGAATTTCATGGATTCGTTCATGGACCAAGCCCAGGGTGACGGAAAAAGCTTACGCGCCCCTCAAGCTTTTGCAAGCGTGGCCGCTATAGTCCATGCAGGCGGCAATGGTTCGCCGCCCGAGGAGGTGCATCATGCTGATCGTGAAAGACATGGGCTCCGGCGCCATCGAGGAACGCATCGGCCCGGCAGACGAGGCATTTACGGACGATTACGAGGCAGCCCTCTCCTCCGGCTGGGATCCGGTGATGGCGGAAGTGATCCATCGGGAACTCGACCACTACGAGATCTCCCGGACGGAGACGCCGATGCCCGCCGACCTCAACGACCTGGACATCGACAGCTTCCTGGACCGCATGTACACCTACATGGGCTGAGTCCGGCGGGCGCCCGCGGCCGCATCGGCCCCGGCAAACGGGGCGGGCGGCCGTTTTTATTTGACGCTGGCCAGGGGCCCCAACCCCGGCGCGCGGCGCGGGGCCGCCCGTTTCCGCGGCGCACCGCCGTAGGGTAGAATGAGCTTTTTCCCCAAGAAGCCGACATGATCAAAGGCAGTCTGGTGGCGCTGGTCACCCCCATGCACGAGGATGGCAGCCTCGACTGGGACGCCTACCGCGCCCTCATCGAATTCCACATCGCCCAGCAGACCGACGGTTTGGTGGTGGTCGGCACCACCGGTGAGTCCCCCACGGTCGATTTCGACGAACATCGCCGGCTCATCGAGGAAGCGGTGAAAATGGCCGCCGGCCGCATTCCGGTGATCGCCGGCACCGGGGCCAATTCCACCCGCGAGGCCATCGAGCTCACCGAAGCGGCGAAACGGGCCGGCGCCGATGCCTGCCTGCTGGTGGCGCCCTACTACAACAAGCCCGGGCAGGAAGGACTCTACCAGCATTACAAAGCCGTGGCCGAGGCGGTGGACATTCCCCAGATCCTCTACAACGTGCCGGGCCGCACCGCGTCCGACATCGCCAACGACACCGCCCTGCGGCTGGCCCAGATTCCCAACATCGTGGGCATCAAGGATGCCACCGGCAACCTGCAGCGGGGCACCGACCTCCTGCTGCGCGCCCCTGAGGGCTTCGCCGTCTACAGCGGCGATGACGCCTCGGCACTGGCCCTCATGCTCCTGGGCGGCCATGGCGTGATCTCGGTGACGGCCAATGTGGCGCCGCGCCTCATGCACGACATGTGCGAGGCGGCGTTCCAGGGCCGCCTTGAAGAGGCGCGTGCCATCAATGCGCGGCTGTTTCCGTTGCACGACAAGCTGTTCGTGGAGGCCAATCCCATTCCGGTGAAATGGTGCGTGGCCCAGATGGGGCTCATCCGCCCCGGCATCCGCCTTCCCCTCACGCCCCTCTCCCCGGCCCACCACGACGCCCTGCGTGCCGCCATGCGCAGCGCCGGCGTGTTCGGCTGACGGCGGGAGCCGCCCGCTCCAAGGAAGAACGCAGCATGAAACGAGGCTTCACATCCGGAATGGCGCTGCTGCTGGCCGCCACCCTCGCCTGCGGCGGCTGTTCCATGTCGCTGGAGACCAAGAAGATCGACTACAAGTCCGCGGGCAAGATCCCGCCCCTGGACGTCCCGCCCGATCTCACCGCCACCACCCCGGACGACCGCTACGTGGTGCCCGACATCACGCCGCGGGGCAGCGCCACCCTGTCCGCCTACCAGCAGGAACGCCAGGGACGGCCCGCCACCGCCAGCGCCACGGCGGGCAACCTCCTGCCCGACCTGGCCAACGTCCGCGTGGAGCGGGCGGGCAGCCAGCGCTGGCTGGTGGTCAAGGCCCCGCCGGAACAGGTTTGGCCGGTGGTGCGGGACTTCTGGCAGGAGCTGGGTTTCATCATCAAGACCGAGCAGCCGGAAGCGGGCATCATGGAAACCGACTGGGCGGAGAACCGGGCCAAGATTCCCCAGGATTTCATCCGCAACATCCTGGGCAAGGTGCTGGACAGCCTCTATTCCACCGCCGAGCGGGACAAGTTCCGCACCCGCCTGGAGCCGGGCAAGGAACCCGGCACCACCGAGGTCTATATCAGCCACCGGGGCATGTATGAAGTCCTCGAGGGTGGCGATGGGGGCCAGCGCACCATCTGGCAACCCCGGCCGCCCGACCCCGAGCTGGAGGCGGAAATGCTGCGTCGGCTGATGGTGCGCTTCGGCGTGGAGGAAAGCCGCAGCAAGACCCTGCTCGCCACCAGCAAGGACGTGGACCGCGCCCGTCTCGACCGCGGCGCGGACGGCAGCACGAGTCTGGTCCTGGATGATGCCTTCGATCGGGCCTGGCGGCGCGTGGGTCTGGCGCTGGACCGGGTCGGCTTCACCGTGGTGGACCGGGACCGCTCCCAGGGCATCTACTACGTGCGCTACCTGGACCCGGAAGCGGAAGAGACCAAGAAGAAGGACGATGGCTGGTTCTCCAGGCTCGCCTTCTGGCGCAGCCGTGACAAGCAGCAGAAACCCGAAGAGTTCCGGGTGCGCGTGACCGAAGGCAACGAAACCACCCGCGTCAGCATCGAGGACAAGCAGGGCGTGCCGGACAAATCGGAAACCGCCGGCAAGATCCTCAATCTCCTCTATGAGCAGCTGAAGTAATGCGTTTCGCCTGCCTCGGCAGCGGCAGCGAGGGCAACGCCCTCCTGGTCGAGTCAGGCGCTACACGCCTGCTTCTGGACTGCGGCTTCAACCTGAGGGAAACCGCGGCGCGGCTCGCCCGCCTGGGACGCGCGCCCGGCGATCTGAGTGCGATCCTGGTCACCCACGAGCATGGCGACCACGTCCGTGGCGTGTTCCGGCTCGCGGCAAAATTTGGCCTGCCGGTGTGGTTGAGCCACGGCACCCATCTGCATCTGGCGGCCGCCGGCCAGCTGCCGGAAGAATTCCACCTGTTCGACACCCACCATCCCTTCACGGTGGGCGATCTCTTGATCCAGCCCTTTCCTGTCCCCCATGATGCGCGCGAACCCGCCCAGTTCGTGTTCAGCGACGGCACGCGCCGCCTGGGCGTGCTCACCGACGTGGGCCGCTGCACGCCCCACATCGAAGCCATGCTGGACGGGGTCGATGCCCTCGTCCTGGAATGCAACCATGATGCAGACCTGCTCGCCGCCGGCCCCTATCCGCCCGCCCTCAAGCGGCGGGTGGCGGGCGACTACGGCCACCTGAGCAACGCGGCGGCGGCAGCGTTGCTCGCCAGACTCGACACGCGGCGATTGCAGCACATCGTCGCCGCCCATCTCTCGCGCACC
>JBBFMG010000016.1:0-13030 GCA_037478575.1 Burkholderiales bacterium
GGATCACCCGCGACGGCAGGGTTCCTCCACCCTTCGACAACGAGCGTCTGCGGGCGGCGCTGTTCAGTGAAGAGGCCATCAAAGAAAAGCGCAACACCGAAGCCATCGAGGTGGCGCCCAACACCCTGGTGGCGGCTCGCGTGCTGGAATACCAACCGGCCGGGCAGCGCCCCCTGGCGGAGGTGCGCGCGGAGATCGCCCGGGTGCTCGCCCGGGAGCAGGCGGTCAAGCGCGCGCAGGAGCAGGGCCAGGCCCTGCTGGAGCGTCTGCGCAAGGGTGAGGCTGTGGCGGGTCTCAAGTTCGATGCGCCACGCGTCGTGGACCGGCGCGCGCCGGAAGGACTCGATGCCCAGGCGGTGCACGCCGTGTTTGCTGCCCGCGCCGATACCCTGCCGGCCTACGCAGGGCAGGCCACGGCAGACGGTTTCGTCATCTATCGCATCTCGCGCGTGTTCACGGCGGAGGATCGTGTCAGGGCGGGTCAGCAGATCGCTCCTGCGCTGCTGCAGCGCGCCGGGGCTTCCCTGCTCACCCAGGCCTTCGTTGACAGCCTGCGTCAGCAGGCCAAGGTGACCATCCGCCAAGAGGCGCTGGACAAGAGCGAACGCTGAGCGCGGCGGGGGCGGACAAACAGGGGGCTTCGGCCCCTTTTTTCATGGGTCTTAGACGCGGATGGCGCGCGGACCCTGCTGGGCCAGCCGCGCCAGCACACGACTGGCCATCTGCGACAGGGGCACGATTTCGTCCACCGCACCCAGTGCGACGGCTTCCTTGGGCATGCCATAGACCACGCAGCTGGCCTCGTCCTGGGCGAAGTTGTAGGCCCCCGCACGTTTCATTTCCAGCATGCCTTGGGCGCCATCCTTGCCCATTCCGGTGAGAATGACGCCGATGGCATTGGGGCCGGCGCAGTTGGCGGCCGAGCGGAACAGCACATCCACCGACGGACGGTGCCGGTTCACGGGCGGCCCCTGGGACAGCTCGCATACGTAATTGGCCCCGCTGCGGGCAAGCAGCAGATGTGAGTGACCGGGCGCCACATAGGCATGGCCGGGCAGCACCCGGTCGCCATGGGCGGCCTCCTTGACACGCACCTTGCACAGGCCGTCCAGGCGCCTGGCGAAGGAGGCAGTGAAGGCTTCCGGCATGTGCTGGGTGATGAGGATACCCGGACTGTCGGCGGGCATCTGCATCAGGAATTCCTTGATCGCCTCGGTGCCGCCGGTGGAGGCCCCCACCACGATCAGCTTCTCGGTGGAGGCGATCCGGTTGTTGACTTGAGGCAGCACGGCATCCGCCGTGTGGCGGTTTTCCACCTGCAGCGCGGCGGGACGGCGCAGTCGGGCGCGGTAGGCGGCGCGGATCTTGTCGGCAATGAGCTCGGCATATTCCTGCATGCCGCTGGCGATGTCGAGTCTGGGTTTGGTTACGAAATCCACGGCGCCGAGTTCCAGCGCGCGCAGGGTGACCTCGGAACTCTTTTCGGTGAGTGAGGAAATCATCACCACCGGCATGGGACGCAGGCGCATGAGTTTTTCCAGGAAATCCAGGCCGTCCATGCGGGGCATTTCCACATCGAGGGTGAGCACGTCCGGGTTGAGCTCGCGGATCATCTGCCGCGCCACGATGGGGTCGGGTGCGGCGCCGATGACCTCGATGTCCGGCTGGCGATCCAGCATCTCCTTGAGCAGGCTGCGCATCAGGGCGGAATCGTCGATTACCAGGACGCGTATGGTCATGTTCAGCTGAACAGCTCCACTTCGCCGGCCACGGGTGCCTGCACGATGCGTGTCTTGTATTCGCGCTCCCGGTCGAGCACGGTGGTGTTGTGCAGGTTGCGCAGTTTCTTCACCAGGACGCGGCCCGTTTTCGGAAAAAAATAAACCTTGCGCGGATACATGCCCAGCAGATCCCGCGCTGCCAGGGGAATCTGTTCCCGCTCCAGGTAGTGCAGCACGAAGTCGGCGTTGCGCGCCCCCACGTTGGTGGCGGTGAAGCCTCTGAGCACGTTGCCGCCCCCGAACACCTTGGCTTCCAGGTTCTGTCGGCGCGCACCGAGCTTGAGCAGGTGGTTGATGAGCACCTCCATGGCATAGGTGCCATAGCGGGTCGAGGTGCTCAAGGGGTTGTCCGGGTCGTTGTCGCTGTCCGGCAGCATGAAATGGTTCATGCCGCCGATTCCGGTCACCCGGTCGCGGATGCAGGCCGAGACACAGGAACCCAGCACGGTGACGATGAGCATGTCGCGGGTGGTGACGTAATACTCCCCCGGCAGGATCTTCGCCGCCTGCATGCCGAAATTGCGGTCGAAGTAGAGGGTGGGGGCGAGGGTTTCCGCGTAGGCCGGTTCTGCCATGAGCACCTTTCCTTCAGCCTCGCCAGGCCCGCTTGCGCGCTTCGGGCGCCAGTTCATAGACTGTGCGGCCGCGCAGCTTGAACAGATCCGTGGCGTGGTGGAAGCTTTCGGAATGCCCGGCGAACAGCAGTCCGTCCGGCGCCAGCAGCGGCACGAATTTTTCCAGGATGCGCCGCTGGGTGGGCTTGTCGAAATAGATCATCACGTTGCGGCAGAAGATGGCATCGAAGGGCCCGCGCATGGGCCAGCTCGCGTCCAGCAGGTTGATGCGGCGGTAGGTGATCATGCTCTGCAGCTCGGGTTTCACCCGGACCAGCCCCGCCTGACTGCCCTGGCCGCGCAGGAAGTATTTGCGCACCAGGTGCTCGGGCAGCTTTTCGATGCGCTCCATGGGATAGATCCCGGCGCGCGCCTTTTCCAGCACGTGGGTATCCACATCGGAGGCCAGGATCTTCACGTGGGGCGGAATGCCGCCAAACAGTTCCGCCACGGTCATGGCGATGGAGTAGGGCTCCTCGCCGGTGGAGGCGGCGGAAGACCAGATGGCAATCTGCGGCTGGCGCATGCGCGGCCGCAAAAATTCCTGCAGGATGGGGAAATGGTGTTCCTCGCGGAAGAAAGCCGTCAGGTTGGTGGTGAGGGCATTGGTGAAGGCTTCCAGCTCCTCCGGATAGCCCCGCTCCAGGTGCGCGAGATATTCACCAAAGCTGCGGTGTCCGGTGGCGCGCAGGCGGCGGGCGAGGCGGCTGTAAACCATGTCGCGCTTGATGGGCGACAGGGAGATGCCCGCCAGCTCATAGATGAGCTTGCGCACCCGCTCGAAGTCCTGATCGGTGAAGGGAAACTCGCGACCCTCGATTTCGCGGCCCGCTGCTGACAGGTTTGCGGGTGTGCCCTCGGTGCGCCCGCTTGCGCGACGCAAAGGCAGACGCTCAGGCCGCATCCACCAGCTCCAGTGCCGGACTCAGCATGAGTCCTTCGATGTCCACGATGATGATCATGCGGTCATCCACGGTGCCCAGGCCACGAATGAAGCGCGTGTCCAGCGCCGTGCCCAGCTCGGGTGCGGGACGGATCTGGTCCGGTGTGAGGTTGATGACGTCGGATACGCCATCCACCACGATGCCCACTACACGCTTGCCCACATTGAGAATGATGACGACGGTGAATTGATTGTATTCGGCCTGACCCACGTTGAATTTGATGCGCAGGTCCACGATGGGTACGATCACGCCACGCAGATTGATCACCCCCTTGATGAAATCCGGCGTGTTGGCGATCCGGGTCACGGCATCGTAACCACGGATTTCCTGCACCTTCAGGATGTCGATCCCATACTCCTCGTTGCCCAGGGTAAAGGTGAGGCATTCGAGGCCATTTGCCAGGGCGGGTGTCTCGGGGTTTTCCAGGACAGGGCTGTTCATGTCACGCTCCTCTTTTGGGGGTCATGCGGCCAGAGCTGCCGCGGGCGTACGGGACAGGCGCACCAGCGCCGCCACGTCCAGGATCAGGGCCACGCGACCATCACCCATGATGGTCGCGGCGGAAATGCACGGCACCTTTCGATAATTGGTTTCCAGACTCTTGATCACGACCTGGTGCTGGCCGACCAGGTCATCGACGAACAGGGCCGCCTTTTTGCCCTCGGATTCGACCACCACCAGTATTCCCTCATGGGGACGCTCGGTACGGGGGCGGATGTTGAACACCTGGTGGAGGGCGACGACCGGCAGATATTCGCCGCGCACCGCCACCACCCGGCCGTCACCGGCCACGGTTTTTACGTCGCTGGCGGCAGGCTGCAGGGATTCGACGATGTAGCCCAGGGGAATGATGAAGATTTCGTCCTGCACCGCCACCGACATGCCATCCAGAATCGCCAGCGTGAGGGGCAGCCGGATGGTGACGGTGGTGCCCTGGCCCGGCACAGACGACAGCTCCACGCGGCCTCCCATGCCTTCGATGTTGCGCTTGACCACGTCCATGCCCACGCCACGGCCTGAAACATCCGTGACGACTTCCGCCGTGGAGAAACCGGGGGCGAAGATGAGCTGCCAGACTTCCTGGTCACTCATGGTGTCACTCACTGGCAGACCGCGTTCCCGCGCCTTGGCCAGAATGCGTTCGCGATTGAGACCGGCACCATCGTCGATGACTTCGATCACAATGTTGCCGCCCTGGTGGGAGGCGCGCAGGGTGAGGGTCCCCTTGGCGGGCTTGCCGGCCGCCAGGCGCTTGTCCGGTGTTTCGATGCCATGGTCGAGACTGTTGCGCACCAGATGGGTGAGGGGATCGGCGATCTTCTCGATCAGGCTCTTGTCGAGCTCGGTCCCTTCGCCGATGGTGCGCAGCTCCACCTGCTTGCCCAGTTTGCCGGCCACATCCCGGACCACCCGCGGGAAGCGGCTGAAGACGAAGCTGATGGGCAGCATGCGAATGGACATGACGGCTTCCTGCAGATCCCGGGTGTTGCGTTCCAGTTGGGCCACACTGTTGAGCAGGCTTTCGTAGAGCACGGGATCGGCGCGGGCCGCAGTTTGGGCCAGCATGGACTGGGTGATCACCAGCTCACCCACCAGGTTGATGAGTTGATCCACCTTTTCCACGCTGACACGGATCGAGGAACTTTCCGCGGATACCGGGGGCGTGCGGGTAGCCGCGTTTGGAGTGCCGGGCGCAGAAGGAGAGGAAGGCGCTGCCGGCGTGAGCGACGGGGCGCTGTCCGGCGTGCCCGGTGCTCCCTCGAAGAAGCCGAAGCCCTGGGCTTCTTCCGTCTGACGCCTGATTTCTTCTGCGGGGACGAACAGCCCGAAACCGTCGCCCTCCTCGGCCACCGGATTGGCAGCCGGCGCACCGGGAGCGTCATCGAAGAAGCCGAACCCGTCATCAGCCGCGGTCACGGTGGAAGTATCCAGGCACGTCACCTCGACCTGCCGACGGCTTACCACGAAATCCAGCAGGTCCCACAATGCCGCTTCGTCGAGTGTGGTCTCGAGTTCGATTGTATAGCTGGCACCCGAATCGGGATCGGTGGGTGAGACTTTGCCGTGGCGTGCAAGCTCGCTGAGCAGGGGCTCCAGCTTCTTGCGCGCTACTTTGTGGAAGGAAAGGCGGTAACGGCGGGAAGCGGTGGGCGGTGTATCCCCGGGCAACACGTTGGGGCACGCTTCACCTTGGGCCAGCCGCTCGAGTACGCCGCAGACGTGGCGCATGGCGGCTTCGTCGGCGGGTGTGCCGTCACGGTGATGATCGAGCAGATTGCGCAGCACATCCCCGGCCTGGAGGAAAGCGTCCACCATGTCCTCGCGTAGGGCGAGTTCGTTTTTCCGGATGCGATCCAGCAGGGTCTCCAGGATGTGGGTCACCTCGGTCATGTCGGTGAAGCCGAAGGTTCCCGCACCGCCCTTGATGGAGTGGGCCGCACGGAAAATGGCGTTGAGCGTATCCGGGTCCGGGGCGGCCAGGTCCAGCCCCAACAGGAGCGTCTCCATGTTGGACAGGTGTTCGGCGGCCTCCTCGAAGAACACCTGATAGAACTGGCTCATGTCGATGGACATGGGAGTCTCCGCTACCTGCCCCGCTTCAGCCGATGACTTTCTTCACCACGTCCATCAGCTTCTGGGGGTCGAAGGGTTTGACCAGCCAGCCGGTGGCCCCGGCGGCCTTGCCCTGGGTTTTCATGGCCTCGCCGGCCTCGGTGGTGAGCACCAGGATGGGGACCGTTTTGTACTGGGGCAGGGCGCGCAGGGAGCGAATGAGCGTGAGCCCGTCCATCTGGGGCATGTTCTGGTCGGTGAGTACCAGATTGAAGGTGCGGGCCTTGGCCTTGTTGAGGCCATCCTGACCATCCACTGCCTCGACGACTTCATAGCCTGCGCCCTTTAGGGTGAAGGCCACCATCTGTCGGATGGAGGGGGAGTCATCGACTGCCAGAACGGATTTCGCCATGGTCTTTCCTTCCAGATAACTGTTGCACGGAATTAGAAGAGCTCGATGTCACCGGCGGCCATTTCGGTCTGGCGCACCGGGCTTGCGCCGGTGTCGGGCAAGGCCGTCTTCGCCCTGGCCACGACGGCCAGACAGTCCTTGAGGAAGCGGTCCAGATGCTCGAGGTCGCTGGGAGCGGCGCGGGCCACGGATTCACCCAGGGCGCCAAGCTCGCCTAAAATCACGCTGGAGGCCCGGACGCGCGCATCGATCCGGCTCAGAAGCTGCGTGGCCAGATCCTGGAATTGCAGGGAGGTCACCGCCTGGCGCACGTCTTCCTCGACGTGGCTGGCGATGGCCGAAAGGTCGTTGGCGGTCTCGCCCATTTCCCGGTTGATGGCCTGCAGGGTTTGCAGCATGCGTTCCACCCGTTGTTTCGATGTCAGCGCAATCTGCATGTCCTTGGATGCCATGCCGTTGATGGCCTGCTCCGCCTCATGCACCGAGCTGCGCATGGCTTCCATGTAGGCACGGATCTGGTCGCTGAACTGGGTGGAACGCACGGACAGATTGCGCACCTCGTCGGCCACCACGGCGAAACCGCGCCCCGCCTCGCCCGCACGCGCCGCTTCGATGGCGGCGTTGAGGGCCAGCATGTTGGTCTGCTTGGCGATCGCTTCCAGTTCGCCCAGCACGCCGACGATGGCTTCGACCCGGCCGACGATGTCATCCATCATGCCCACCAGCTGCATGCCCACCTTGCTGGTCTCCACGGTGTTTTCCACGAAGATGGCAAGGGTGCTGGAGATCTCCCGCACGAAATCCTCGAAGTCCACGTGGCCTGCATCGCGGCTGGCGCCCTGCTGCTGGCCGATCAGCATGAAGGCCAGATCCTGTTGGCGGCGGGTTTGTGCCTCCAGGCCGGTGAAGCTGTCCACCAGCTTGTTGATGGCATCCGCCAGGATGGACTTGATCTGTTCCACCTCCTTTCCGATCTCATCGAAGTGGGGCGTGTAGGTCGCGGAGAAATCGCGCATGACCTGGGCCACGTCGCGCTGCACGTCCGCCAGGGCATGCAGGGCCGCTTCACGCCGTTCGACCGCACGGCGCAGGAGCCGACGGCTCTGCCACAGAACGACGAGAGTGCCAGCCAGCGCTGCGGCAACCACTGTCAGCCAGTGCCAGCCAGTCATGCCCGGCAGGCTGCCGGTGACCAGGGCGACCAGCCAGGCCAAACCGGCCGCCGCACCAAGGGCAGCCAGCACGAGGGCCGAAGAGATTCCCGCAGGATCCTTGCCACGGGAGGCACGAACGGCGCTTGGGGCCATGATGTTTTTGTCCTCGCAAAAGGGCTTGCCGGATTAGTGCGCCACCGGCGCCGGACGAGCCGGGGTGAGCAGGCCCGGCGGGTGGCAGGCGGCTTGCCCACCCTCAGAATTCGGTCCAGTCGTCTTCGTCATCCGATGCCGCGCGCCGTTTGGCCACGGCCATGCGGGGCACTGGTGCCGCGCGGGGCACGGAGGCGGGACGCGGCGGGGGAGACGGGCGGACCGCGCCAGCAGTTTTTGCCGCAGACTCCTGGACCGGCCGGGCATCGCCATCGTCGAGCTTGAATACGGCCACCGCCGCTGCCAGGTTTTGCGCCTGTTCCTCCATGGACTCGGCCGCGGCGGCAGCTTCCTCCACCAGCGCAGCATTCTGCTGGGTGACCTCGTCCATCTGGGCCACTGCCTGGTTGACTTGCTCGATGCCGCTGCTCTGCTCCAGCGAGGCCGCGGAAATCTCGCCCATGATGTCGGTGACGCGCTTGACCGACGTAACGATTTCCTCCATGGTTCGCCCCGCTTCCTCCACCAGGCGCGTGCCGCCGGCCACTTTCTCCACGGAATCGTTGATGAGGGCCTTGATCTCCTTGGCCGCCGCGGCGGAACGTTGCGCCAGATTGCGCACTTCGCCCGCCACCACCGCGAAACCACGGCCCTGCTCGCCAGCGCGGGCTGCTTCCACCGCAGCATTGAGCGCCAGGATATTGGTCTGGAAGGCAATGCCATCGATGACACTGATGATGTCCACGATCTTGCGCGAGGATTCGTCGATGGCGCTCATGGTGGAAACCACTTCGCGCACCACCTGACCCCCCTTCGTGGCCACCTCGGACGCACCCTTGGCGAGCTGGTTGGCCTGGCGGGCGTTCTCGGCATTCTGTTTCACCGTGGAGGTCAGCTCCTCCATGCTGGAGGCAGTTTCCTCCAGGCTGGAAGCCTGTTCCTCGGTGCGCTGGGAGAGGTCGGCATTGCCTGCGGCGATCTCCTTGGCCGCGGTGTTGATGGCGTCGGTGGCCTCCTTGATCTGGCGTACGATGTCGCGCAGACGGTCCACCGTGGTGTTGGTATCGGTCTTGAGCTTGCCGAAGGTGCCAGCGTATTCGCCCGTGACCTTCTGCGTCAGATCGCCCTGGGCGAGCGCGCCAAGTACCTGCGCGACTTCCGCCAGGCCCTTGTCGGCGGTATCCAGCAGGCGGTTGATGCCTTCCCCCAGCTTGCGGAAGAACCCGGCCTTGTCGGCAAGGTCCATGCGGCGGGTAAAGTCGCCATTGGCCGCGGCCTCGACGATGGTGGCGACTTCCTCCTCGGTCGCCACCTCGGCGGTGCGGTCGGTCCATTCCACCACCGCGCCAAGGCGCTCGCCCCGCTCGTTGATGATGGGGCTCGCGGCCAGCGCGAAGGTGCGGCCCCCGAGCTTGATCTGGGCACGGTGGGTGGAAGTGAAGGTGGCCAGCAGCTGCTTTTGATGTTCCGGATTCTTGTGGAAGCTGTCGATGGAAGCGCCCATCAGCTTCTTCACGTCGAAGTGGGGGATTTCCTTGCGGATGTCGTCCTGGGCAGCGGTGAGCATGGGCACAATGGCCTTGTTCATGTAGATGATGTTGCGGTTGTTGTCCGCGATCATCACATTGGTGCTCACATTGTCCAGGGCGTTGCGGATGCGCAGGTTCTCGTTCGAGATACGGATGGTCTCGGCCACGTCGAAGCCCATCTTGATCTGCATGGACTTCAGCCCCTCCAGCACCTGACCGATTTCGTCCCGGCGTTCCACGTCGATGGCGTTGTTGTAATTGCCCTGGGCGATCTGCTGGAACACCGAGGATGCCACGGCCAGCGGCCGGGTAATGGCGCGCAGCAGGGCAAGGCCCATCCACAGGGCCAGGCCGATGCCCACGACGATGAGGCCGATCGCGAGGTTGCGGTTGAACTGATAACGGGCCTGGGCCGATTCGTAAGCTTGGCGCGCTACATTGAGCTGTAGCTGGGTCAGATTGCGTACACCCTCGGCCACGGGTGCATAGAGTGCCGGGAGCCGGCTTTCCGAAAGGGCCTTGGCCTCCGCCGTCTTGCCCGCACGCAGGGCCGCCAGCGCGGGCCGGAGTCCCTCTGCCACGAAGCGCGCGCGATCCGCGGCGAATTTTTCGGCGAGCTGCTTTTCCTCGGGCGTGAGCTGGGTCGCCATGAAGGCTTCCCATAACTTGTTGATTTCGGCAATGTTGCGTTCCACCTGGTCGGCGTGCCTGCCGGCGCTGGCGGGGTCCAACACGGCCGCGTCGATCTCCAGACGGTTGTGCAGGACCAGGCGGTCGATGCTCGCCAGCTGCCCCACCGGGACCGTGCGGTCTTCATAGACGGTTTTGAGACTGTCGGAGGAGCGCGCCAGTCCGAGCAGCCCCATGCCTCCTACCGCCATCAGGAGCACCGCGACGAGACCCAGCAGGGTGAGCATGCGGGCCTTCAGGGTGGCGTGGCGTGGGGTTCAGTTTCTCCCGCCAGCCGCCTTTCACCACCTTGCCGTCGCGGATCACCAGGTTGCCCTGCTTGCCTTCCCTGAACAGGCGGTAGAGCCGCTCCACCTCGGCGATTTCGGCGCGGGAGGGGGCCGTGCGCACCGACATGTAACCGGTGATCTGGCCGTTCTCCCGAATGGGGGTAGCGTTCGCCAGCACCCAGTAGTAATCGCCGTTTTTGCAGCGGTTTTTTACGTAGCCGGTCCAGGGGCGGCCTGCCTTGAGGCTGCTCCACAGGTCAGCAAAGGCCTCTTCCGGCATGTCGGGGTGACGCACGATATTGTGGGGTTGCCCGAGCAGCTCCTTTTCGGTGAAACCGCTGATGCGGATGAAGTCCTCGTTGACATAGGTGATGATCCCTTTGAGATCCGTCTTCGAGACGATCATGTCTCCGGGTCTCAGCTGGACCTCGACATTGGTGACCGGCATGTTTACGCGCATGGTGTTCTCCCTTGCGTCAAGCGGTGGGGCCCGCGAGGGGCCGTTTATTGCAAGCCTCCGGCCGACCGTGCTTTACCCCGGCAGGAGGCCCCTCCCTGCTTCCGCCGAGCCCCCTGGCCATCCTGGGTATGGCCAATGCGCCGGCGGCGGGCAGGCGATCTTTTTGCCCTTGCTCCACCTATAGCGGCCATGCATGTCCGGACTTTAGGCCGGCTTTCCGTGAAGATTTGTGGACTGGCAGGGGGAGCTGACGTGCTGGGGCGGGGCTGAGCCCATTGCGGCATGGCTTCAGGGAGAGGACGGACACGACAGCCGCGCCACGACCCGGTTGCCCCGCCCCTCATAGCGCAACTCGGTGGTGAGCTGGCGCACCAGGGCGATGCCCCGGCCCGACGGCAGGGTGTCCGAACCCTGCAGGCGATTTAGGTAATCCGCGTAGGGGAAGCCGGGCCCGCTGTCGGTGACGGTGATGGTCAGTCCCATTGTGTCCTCGCCGCCAGCGCATTCCACGGTGATTTCGATCCAGCCTTCGGTCAGACGTGCCAAGGCTTCGGTGCGGGCCTCCATGTAGCGCTCAAAGCCGTCCGGGGTGTGCTTGAGACCGGAATCGAGGCCCAGCAGGCCATGCTCGATGGCGTTGCTGACGAGTTCCGCCAGCACCGTGAACACGGGACCCCGCCTCTCCTGCAGCGGCTGCAGCTGCTCGATCCAGTTCATGACCAGGGGCACCACGTCCAGGGTTCGGAGCTGCCGTGCATCGAGGCGCAGCGTGCTGCGCCAGCTGGTGGCCGGGGTTCCGGCGGACGGCTGTTTGCCTGCCACCGGCAGGGAAGACGGGGACCCGGGCGCAGGGCAGTCCAGAATGGCCAGGGTGACGTCATCGTGGGGCGAAGCGGCTCCCAAGTGTGCCAGAACCGCGGCGCGCACGGCATCCAACCGTTCGGCACGGGAGGCCCGGCGCAGCACGGCCTCCAGCCGGGCCGCCCCAAAGGGTTCGCCGGTTCTGTCTTCCGCCTCGCTCAGACCGTCGGTGTAAATGACCAGCTGCCCCGGGCCCGGCCAGGCAAAAAGTTCGGGCAAAAGCTTGAGCTGCTCCATGCTGAGCATGCCCAGCGGCGGATGCCGTGACGGAAACCTGCGCAGCACTTCGCCGGCATCGTCCAGGAAGACGGCCTCAGGCAGGCCGCCGTTCCAGACCTGGAGGCTGTTTTCCGCCTCGTCGGCCACGACGATCAAGGCGGCGACGAAGCGGTCCCGCGGGAGGAGACCGCGGGCTTTGGTGTTGAGCTCGCTCACCAGGGAGGCGACGGAAAAGCCTTTTTCTGCAAGCCGGTAGAACGCCTCCACCAGGGGCAGCACACTGATGGCCGCCGCCAGGCCATGGCCGGCGGCGTCAGCCACCATCAGGTAGCGTTTGCCCGCAGGGCTGCGGGTGCCGGCCACGATATCGCCCCTTAGCCCGGCGGCTGCCTCGGCCCAGTACGCAAGCCCCAGTTCTTCCCGGGGCGCCATCCGGCCCGCCATGTGGGTCAGCAAATGGCGGGCGAATTCCTGGTCGCTGCGACTGCGCTCCAGGCTTTCCTCCAGCTGGGCCGCGTATTGCGCGATGCGGGCCTGCATGGCGGCGATGCGCTGCATGGCCCTGAGTTTCTCCGCAAGCACCGCCAGGTTGACCGGCTTGGAGATGTAGTCGTCGGCGCCCGCGCTGAGGCCGCGTGCCTGGTTTTCCGTGCTGGAATAGGCGCTCACGAAGATGATGGGAATCCAGCGGTCCGGAAACAGCCGCCGGATTGCCTGCGTGGCCTGGAAGCCATCCATGTCCGGCATGGCGGCGTCCATGAGAATGATGTCCGGCGCGCGCCTTCTGCAGGCCTCCACGGCTTCGCGGCCGTTGGCGGCGGTGACGTACGCGTAGCCTTCCCGTTTCAGGAAGGAGGTCAGCAGCAGCAGGTTTTCCGGTTTGTCATCGGCGACGAGCACGAGCGCCGGGTCCGCAGGCTGCGTGCCTGCCGGGCGGGCGGGGTCCATGGTGGCGCCCGTCAGGAAATTTGAAACAGCCGCCCGAAATTGGCCACGTCCAGGACCTGGCGCACCGGGCCCTGGGCTTGCTCCAGATCCACCCGTACGTTCTGGTTCAGGGCCTTTTCCCGCAGCAGGAGCAGCATGCCCAGGGCAGAGCTGTCGATGTAGTCCACCTTGCCCAGGTCCACGCCGATTTCCCGTACGGCCGGGCTGGCGAGAATCTCCTCGTAGGCGCGCCGGAAATCCCGGTGGATGCTGAAGTCGAAACGCCCCGCCACGGCCAGCGTGGCCCGGTGCTCGGCGATGCGATGGGTGATGGTGGTCACGTCTGTCTCCCGCAGCAGTCAATGCGATGACCGCATTAGCGGCCGCCTGCGGGAAATCTTGAGTCGGCGTGGCGTCCCGGGCTCAGCCGGCGCCCACGGTGGTGTTGAAGCCGGCGTCCACGT
>JBBFMG010000016.1:13040-17610 GCA_037478575.1 Burkholderiales bacterium
GCGAGGTCGCTCAGGAGGAAGGCGGCGGTGTTGCCCACTTCCTCGATGGTCACGTTGCGGCGCAGGGGGGCGTTGCGCTCCACGTGCTCCAGGATCTTGTGGAAGTCGGTGATGCCGGAGGCGGCCAGGGTCTTGATGGGGCCCGCGGAAATGGCGTTGACCCGGATACCCCGGGGCCCCAGGCTCTGGGCCAGGTAATAGACGCTGGACTCCAGGCTGGCCTTGGCCAGTCCCATCACGTTGTAATTGGCCACGGAACGTATTGCGCCCAGGTAGGACAGGGTGAGCAGGGCGCCGGGGCGGCCTTCCATCAGGGGCAGGGCCGCCTTGGCGAGGGCGGTGAAGCTGTAGGAACTGATGTCGTGGGCGATGCGGAAGTATTCCCGGTTCACGGAGCTGAGATAGTCCCCCGCCAGCGCCGCCTTGGGCACGAAGGCAATGGAATGCACCACGCCATCCAGCCCATCCCAGTGCTGACCCAGCTGGGCAAAGGCCTTATCGATCTGCTCGTCCGAGGCCACGTCCATTTCGAACACCAGGTCGGAGCCGAATTCCTGGGCCAGGCCGAGCACCCGCTCGCGCGTGCGCTCGCCCTGATAGGTGAAGGCGAGTTCCGCCCCTTCGCGCTGACAGGCCTTGGCGATGCCGTAGGCGATGGAACGGTTGGAGAGCATGCCGGTGACGAGGATGCGCTTGCCTGCGAGGAAACCCATGAAACGTCCTTTTGCGAGTGGATGACGGGGAGAAGGCTGGCATTATAAAACATCGCCTGCGGGATCGTTTCCGGGCCGGTCGGCACCGCGGCCGGGGCATTTGGGCTACACTTGCCGGCCATGAGCGTGCTGCGCCTGGCCCTGTGGGTTTCGCTGATGCTGTTGGCCGCCTGCGGCGAGCCGCCCTGGAATGATCCCTATCCGGCGGCGGAACGCGGCCAGAACATCCGCTATGCGGCGTTCTCGGAACGGCCCAAGCATCTCGATCCGGCGCGCTCCTACAGTTCCAACGAGGTCGAGTTCATCGGCCAGATCTACGAGCCGCCCCTGCAGTATCACTACCTCAAGCGGCCTTACCAGCTCATTCCCCTCACGGCCATCGCCGTGCCCCAGCCGCGTTACTACGACGCCAAGGGGCGGCTCCTGCCCCCCGACGCCCCCGCCGCGGAGATTGCCTACAGCATTTACGAGATCCGGATCCGGTCGGGCATCCGCTATCAGCCCCATCCGGCCTTCGCAAAGGATCAGACCGGCCGGGCGCTCTACGACCCCATTCCCCCGGCGATCCTGGCGCGGGTGGAGAAACCGGGCGATTTCCCCATCACGGGCACGCGCGAGCTCACGGCCGAGGATTACGTTTACCAGATCAAGCGGCTGGCGGACCCACGCCTGAATTCTCCCATCTACGGCCTGATGGGCGAATACATCGTGGGCCTGCGCGAATTCGCTGCCGAGCTGGAGCGGCGCCTGAAACAGGCGCCGGCCGGGGCCTGGCTGGATCTGCGCACGATTCCCCTGGCGGGCGCGGAGGTGGTGGACCGCTACACCTACCGCATTCGCATCCGGGGCAAATACCCCCAGTTCACCTATTGGCTCGCCATGCCCTTTTTCGCGCCCGTGCCGTGGGAGGCGGACCGCTTCTACAGCCAGCCCGGCATGAAGGAAAAGAACCTGGTGCTGGACTGGTTCCCGGTGGGCACCGGGCCCTACATGCTGACGGTGAACGACCCCAACCGGCAGATGGTGCTGGAGCGCAATCCCCATTTCCACGGCGAGACCTATCCCACCGAGGGCGAGCCGGGCGACCGGGAGGCGGGGCTGCTGCGCGATGCGGGCAAACCGCTGCCTTTCATCGACAAGGCCGTGTTCAGCCTGGAAAAGGAGGACATTCCCTACTGGAACAAATTCCTCCAGGGCTATTACGACAGCTCCGGCATCAGCTCCGACACCTTCGATCAGGCCATCCGAATCGGTGCCACCGGGGATGCGGCGCTCACCGACGAGCTCAGGCGCAAGGACATCCGGCTGGTGACGACGGTGATGACCAGCATCGGCTACATCGGCTTCAACATGCAGGATCCGGTGGTGGGCGGGCTCACGGAGCGGGCACGCAAGCTGCGCCAGGCCATTTCCATTGCGGTGGATACGGAGGAGCGCATTTCCATCTTCAACAACGGACGGGGCATTCCGGCCATGGGCCCCATTCCCCCGGGCATCTTTGGCTACCGCGAGGGCCAGGCGGGCATCAATCCTTACGTATATGACTGGGTGAACGGCCGGCCCCAGCGCAAGTCCATCGCGGAAGCCCGGCGCCTGCTGGCGGAGGCCGGCTATCCCAACGGACGGGATGTCCGCACCGGGCGTTCCCTGGTGCTTTATTTCGACACCGCGGCGGTGGGCGCGGACGCCAAGTCGCGCCTGGAATGGCTGGTGAAGCAGTTCCGCAAGCTGGACATCGAGCTGGTGATCCGCGCCACGGACTACAACCGCTTCCAGGACAAGATGCTCAAGGGGACGGCGCAGATCTTCGAGTGGGGCTGGAACGCGGACTATCCCGATCCCGAGAATTTCCTGTTCCTGCTCTACGGCCCCAACCGCAAGGTGGGCATGAACGGCGAGAATGCGGCCAATTACGAGAACCCGGAGTTCGACCGTCTGTTCGAACAGATGAAGAACATGGACAACGGGCCGCAACGCCAGGCCATCATCGACCGAATGCTGGAAATCGTGCGGCGGGACGCACCGTGGGTGTGGGGCTTCTATCCCAAGGCCTTCGGTCTCTACCACGGCTGGCTCACCAACGCCAAACCCAACCTCATGGCCAACAACGGCCTCAAGTACCTGCGCATCGATCCCGCCCTGCGCGAACGCAGACGGCGGGAATGGAATCCGCCCGTGCTCTGGCCCGTGTGGACGGGCCTTGCGCTGCTCATGGCGGGGCTCGTGCCCGCCGCGGTGAGCTACTGGCGGCGGGAGCATCGCCCGCCCGGGAAGGACTAGCCCATGCTCGCCTACGTCATCCGGCGTGTGCTCTACGCCATTCCCATCCTGATCGGCGTGAACGTGCTCATCTTCGCCCTGTTCTTCGCGGTGAACACGCCGGACGACATGGCGCGCCTGCATCTGGGGGTGAAGCACGTGACGCCGGAGGCAATCGCCAAGTGGAAGGCGGAGCGGGGCTATGACAAACCCCTGTTTTTCAATGCCCAGGCCCAGGGCCTCGCGCGCTTCACCGATACCATCTTCGCCCAGCGTGCCGTGCCCATGTTTGCCTTCCGGTTCGGCGCAGCCGACGACGGGCGCGACATCAGCCGCGAGATCCGCACCCGCATGTGGCCCAGCCTTGCCGTCGCGGTCCCGGTGTTCGTGATCGGCCTGCTCGTGAACATCACCTTCGCCCTGATCCTGGCCTTCTTCCGCGCCACCTACGTGGACGCTGTGGGGGTGGTGCTGTGTGTGGCCATGATGTCCATCTCCGGGCTGTTCTACATCATCGGCGGCCAGTTCCTGGTGAGCAAGCTGTGGCATCTGGTGCCCATCTCCGGCTACCAGGGCGGGCTGGATGCCTTCAAGTTCCTGGTGCTGCCGGTGGCAGTGGGCGTGATCTCCGGCATCGGCAGCGGGACGCGCTGGTACCGCACCATTTTCCTGGAGGAAATGGGCAAGGACTATGTGCGCACGGCGCGTGCCAAGGGCCTGGCGGAGTCGGTGGTGCTGTTCCGCCACGTGCTCAAGAACGGCATGATCCCCATCCTCACCGGCGCCGTGGTGGTCATTCCCACCCTGTTCATGGGCAGCCTGATCCTGGAGTCCTTCTTTGGCATTCCCGGGCTGGGCAGTTACACCATTGACGCCATCCGCCAGCAGGACTTCGCCATCGTGCATGCCATGGTGTATCTGGGTGCCGTCCTCTACATCGTGGGCCTGCTGCTCACCGACATTTCCTACACCCTGGTCGATCCCCGCATCCGACTGTCATGATGCCTGTTGAGCCCGTCCTGCTGTGGACCGACCTGCTCATCTACCTGCTCCTGCTGGTGGTGATCCTCTATGCCTGGCAGGCGCGGCGCCGGCCGCATCTGGCCACACCCTGGCGGCGTCTGGCGCGCCGGCCCGGCGCCATGGCGGCCGCGGTGATCCTCGCCGCCTTCGTGCTGGTGGGGCTTGCGGACTCCGTGCATTTCCGCCTGCCGTTGCCGGAGCAGGTACCGGGCGCGCCGCGCCAGTTTGGCCCGGAAACCCTGAGCCTGCTCGATCTCGCGCTCAAGCCCCTGCGCGACCAGAAGGAAAAGACTTATTCCGCCCCCTTTGCCACGCACCTCTACGCCATGGAGACGGTGGAGGGCCCCGATGGACGCATCCAGCGCCTCCATCCCAGGCTGCGCTATGGTGGGGCCCATTTGGGCGAAGATTTGCAGCGCCGCGGCGCCGACATCCTGCTGCGGGCGCTGCGCGCCACCTTCATAACGCTCATCGTCTGGCTCGCCGTTTCCATCCTGGTGGCATGGCGGCTGGGGCGCGCCGGGCCCCGCACCCTGACCACGGGCCTGCGCCGGCTGTTGCGGGGTGAGACCGAC
>JBBFMG010000017.1:0-16275 GCA_037478575.1 Burkholderiales bacterium
CCTGTTCGCCCTGGATGCTTTCCGCTGGCTGGACTGGCTGCCGGCGCGCCTGCTCGCCTTGAGCTTTGCGGTGATGGGCAACTTCGAGGACGCCATCTATTGCTGGCGCGAGCAGGCGGCGGCCTGGGCGCAGCGCCTGCAGGGGATGGTGCTGGCTGCGGGGGCGGGCGCGCTGGGGGTGCGCCTGGGCGAACCCCTGGAATATCCGGGCCGCGTGGAAATGCGGCCCGAGCTGGGTGTCGGGGCCGCCGCGGATGCCGAGCACGTGGACGGTGCGGTGGGTCTGGTCTGGCGCACCGTGGTGCTGTGGCTGGCTGTGCTCCTGCTGTGGACGCTGGCCGGCTTCGCGGCGCGGTAGGAGGCGGGCATGTATCAACCCGTCACCACCATCGACCTGATGCGCCACGGCGAGCCCGTGGGCGGGCGCAAGTACCGCGGCCAGACCGACGATCCCCTGAGCGAAAAGGGTTGGGCGCAGATGCATGCGGCCATCGGCGAGCAGCGGCCGTGGCATCACATCGTGAGCTCGCCGCTTGCGCGCTGCCGCGCCTTCGCCGAGGAACTGGCGCGCAGGCAGGGGCTGCCCCTCACGGTGGATGCCCGCCTGATGGAAGTGGGTTTCGGAGACTGGGAGGGCCAGACGCCGGATCAGCTGCGCGCCCGCGATCCGGACATCATCGCCCGCTTCCGGCGCGATCCGGTCAACCAGCGTCCGCCGGGCGCGGAGCCGCTGGAGGAGTTCCTGGCGCGGGTCTCGGCCGCCTGGGACGAGCTGATTGCCACCCACGCCGGCAAACATCTCCTGGTGGTGTGCCATGCCGGCGTGATTCGCATGGTCCTGGCCCACGTGCTGGGCATTCCGCTGGCGCGCGCCTATCGCATCGATGTGCCCAGTGCGGGCATCACCCGTATCACCGTCGAGGGCAGCGGGCCGGACGCCCTGGCCCAGCTGCGTTTCCACGCCGGCTCCCTTTGACTGCCCCCCGTTTACTCCTGCTTGCCCTGCTGCTGTGGGCTGCCGCGGCCTGCGCCGAGACGCTCCGGATCGTCGATGACGCCGGGCGTGGGGTGACCGTCACGGTTCCGGTGCGGCGCATCGTCACCCTGGCCCCCCATCTGGCGGAGCTGGTGTTCGCCGCGGGTGCCGGGGACAGGCTGGTGGGTGTCTCCGCCCACAGCGACTATCCTCCGGCGGTGGCGGCGCTGCCGGTCGTGGGCGGCGCCGGCCGGGTGGACATGGAACGCGTATTGGTCCTGAAACCGGATCTCGTGCTGGCCTGGGCCTCGGGGGGGCAGTGGGGAGACGTGGAACGCCTGACCGCCCTGGGCGTTCCCGTGGTGGTGACCGAACCGCGGCGGCTTGACGACATCGCGCGTCACATCGAGCTCATCGGCCGGCTCGCCGACACCGGCTACGAGGCGACGCGCGCCGCGTTCCAGGTGCGGGAGGCGCTGCGCGGCCTGGCTGCCCGCTACGCGGACCGCCCGCCCGTGCGAGTGTTCTTTGAGATCTGGCATGAACCGCTGATGACGGTGAACGGCCGTCACATCATCAGCGAGGCGATCGGTCTGTGCGGCGGCCGCAACGTGTTCGCCCAGCTTGCCACCCTCACCCCGACGGTGTCCATGGAAGCCCTGCTCGAGGCCGACCCGGAGGTGATCGTGGTGAGCGGCGAACGCACGCGCCGCGACAGCCTGCTCGCCCAGTGGCGCAAAGCGGACCGCCCCACCGCTGCGGCCCGTGGCCAGATCTATTTTGCCGATGCGGATCTCCTGCACCGTGCCACGCCACGCATGGTCGAGGGCATCCGGCAGCTTTGCGCCGATCTCGAGCGGGCACGCCGCCAGGGTCAGCGCCGCCGGCTCTTGTAGTAATTGATGAGCCCGTTGGTGGAGCTGTCGTGGCTGGATACGGGGGCCGGTCCCGCGAGCTCCGGCTGAATTTTCTGGGCGAGCTGCTTGCCCAGTTCCACGCCCCACTGATCGAAGGAATTGATGTTCCAGATCACGCCCTGCACGAACACCTTGTGTTCGTAGAGGGCGATCAGCTTGCCCAGGGTGGGCGGGTCGAGCTTCTGGAACAGGATGGAATTGGTGGGACGATTGCCCGGGAACACCTTGTGGGGCAGCAGCTGCTTCAGCCGGCGGCCCCGGATGCCGGTTGCTTCCAGTTCCGCCCGTGCTTCCTCCTCGGTCTTGCCCCGCATCAGCGCCTCGGTCTGGGCGAAGAAGTTGGACAGCAGGATCAGGTGATGCTGCCCGAGGGGGTTGTGGCTTTCGATGGGTGCCAGGAAATCCGCCGGCACCAGCCGCGTGCCATGGTGGATCAACTGGTAGAAGGAATGCTGGCCATTGGTGCCGGGCTCGCCCCACAGCACCGGCCCGGTGGCGTAATCCACGGGTTTGCGGTCGCGCCGCACGCGCTTGCCGTTGCTTTCCATGTCCAGCTGCTGCAGGTAGGCCGGCAGCCGGTGCAAATACTGATCGTAGGGCAGCACGGCGTGGGTTTCCGCCCCGAAGAAATCCGTGTACCAGATACCCAGGAGCGCCAGGATCACCGGCATGTTGTGCTCCAGCGGAGCAGTGCGGAAATGCTCGTCCATCGCGTGGGCGCCGGCGAGCATGGATTCGAAGGCGTCCATGCCGATGGTGAGGGCGATGGACAGGCCGATGGCCGACCACAGGCTGTAGCGGCCCCCCACCCAGTCCCAGAATTCGAACATGTTGCGGGTGTCGATGCCGAACTTTTTCACCTCTCCGGCATTGGTGGACACCGCTACGAAATGGCGCGCCACGGCCTTTTCGTTTTCGGCGGCAGTAAGCAGCCAGTCGCGTGCGGAGCGGGCGTTGGTGAGGGTTTCCTGGGTGGTAAAGGTCTTGGACGAGACGATGAACAGGGTCGTCTCGGGGTTGAGTGTTTTCAGGGTCTCCGCCAGATGGGTGCCGTCCACGTTGGAGACGAAGTGGGGTTTGAGCGGTCCCCACCAAGGCTTGAGCGCCTCGGTGGCCATCACCGGCCCCAGATCGGAGCCGCCGATGCCGATGTTGACGATGTCCGAGATGGGTTTGCCGCTGTAGCCGCGCCAGGCGCCGCTGCGCACCTGGTCGCAGAACTGGCGCATGTGGTCCAGCACCTTGTTCACCTTGGGCATCACATCCTGCCCGTCCACCAGGATGGGCCGGTTGCTGCGGTTCCTCAGCGCCACGTGGAGCACCGCCCGCCCCTCGGTGAAGTTGATTTTCTCGCCGGCGAACATGCGCGCCGCCTGTTCCATCACGCCTTCCTGGCGCGCGAGATGGAACAGCAGCGCCATGGTGCGTTCGGTGATGATGTTCTTGGAGTAGTCCAGCAGCAGGTCGTCAAGCCGGAGGGAAAACCGGGCGAAGCGGTCGGGATCGCGCGCGAACAGGTCACGCATGTGCACCCCGGCCATCTCCCGGTGATGGGCCTTCAGCGCCCGCCAGGCGGGACTGCGGGTCAATGCGCTCATATCAGCCCTCCCGCTTGAGAATGATGCCCGCCAGGGGCGGCAGGGTCAGTTCCAGGGAGTGGGAAAAACCCATCCAGGGCACGGCCTGGGCCGGCAGCCCGTGACCGTTGCCCAGGTTGCTGCCGCCGTAGTAGAGGGAGTCGCTGTTGAAGATTTCGCCGTAATAGCCGGGCTGAGGCACGCCGATGCGGTAGCCCTGGCGCGGCACCGGCGTGAAATTGAGCACCACCACCAGGAACTCGCCATTGCGTGCGCGGCGCAGAAAACTCAGGGTGGACTGGTCCGCGTCGTGGCAGTCGATCCACTGGAAGCCCTCCTGGAAGAAGTCCAGTTCGTGCAGGGCGGGCAGCGCGCAGTACAGGTGACCCAGATCCCGGACGCAGGCCTTGATGCCCTGATGCCAGTGCACCTGGAGCAGGGACCAGTCGAGCCCGTCGCGCACATTCCATTCCCGGCCCTGGCCAAATTCGTTGCCCATGAAATTGAGCTTGCGGCCCGGGGTGGTGAACTGGTAGGTGAACAGCAGACGCAGGTTGGCGAATTTCTGCCAGGCATCCCCCGGCATCTTGTCGAGCAGGGAGCGTTTGCCGTGCACCACCTCGTCGTGGGAGAAGGGCAGCACGAAGTTCTCCGTATAGGCGTAGAGCTGGCCGAAGGTGAGCTGGTCGTGGTGGTAGCGGCGATGTACGGGATCATGGGCGAAATAACTCAGGGTGTCGTTCATCCAGCCCATGTTCCACTTCATGGAGAAGCCAAGGCCGCCCAGATAGACCGGTCGGGACACCATGGGCCAGGCGGTGGATTCCTCCGCGAAGGTCAGCGCTCCCGGAAAGGCTTCATGCACCATCACGTTCATCTCGCGCAGGAAGTCGATCGCCTCCAGGTTCTCCCGCCCGCCATAGCGGTTGGGCAGCCACTCTCCCGGCTTGCGCGAGTAATCGAGATAGAGCATGGAGGCCACCGCATCCACGCGCAGCCCGTCCAGGTGGAATTCGGACAGCCAGTAGTGGGCGGAGGAGAGCAGGAAACTCTTCACCTCATGGCGGCCGTAGTTGAAGATGAGGGTGCCCCAGTCCTGGTGTACGCCCAGGCGCGGATCCTCGTGTTCGTACAGGGCGGTGCCGTCGAACCGGGCCAATGCCCAGTCGTCGCGGGGAAAGTGGGCCGGCACCCAGTCGAGGATCACGCCGATGCCGGCCTGGTGACAGTGGTCCACGAAGGCGCGCAGGTCGTCCGGTGTGCCGTAGCGGGAGGTGGGAGCGAAATAGCCGGTGGTCTGATAGCCCCAGGACTCGTCCAGCGGGTGTTCCGAGATGGGCATCAGCTCGATGTGGGTGAAGCCCATCTCCTTCACATAGGGCACCAGCACCTCGGCCAGCTCCCGGTAGCCGAGGAAACCGCCGTCGGCCTTGCGCCGCCAGGACCCGGCATGCACTTCGTAGATGTTCATGGGCGCGTGCAGCCAGTCGTGGCGGGCACGCGCCTCGAGCCAGGCGGCATCGCCCCAGCGGTGGCGGCTGGGTCCGACCACGCGCGCGGCGGTGCCCGGCCGCAGCTCCATGGCGCGGGCATAGGGATCGGTTTTCAGGAATACCATGCCGGTGTCGCGATTGCGGATCTCGAACTTGTAGAGTTCGCCCTCGCCAAGACCCGGGATGAACAACTGCCAGACACCGCTGGCACCCAATACGCGCATGGGATGCACGCGCCCGTCCCAGCGGTTGAAATCACCCACCACGCTGACCCGTTCCGCATTGGGGGCCCATACCGCGAAGTTGACACCGCCCACACCCTGGATCTCCATCACGTGAGCACCCAGTGTGCGCCAGGCCTGCAGCAGGCGGCCCTCGTTGAACAGGTAGAGATCCTGCGCGCCGATGGGATTGGGCAGGGCATAGGGGTCATGGGTTTCGCGGCTTTTGGAACCGTCGTCGAAACGCAGCCGGTAGGGCAGGGGTGGGCGCTCGGGCGAACGCCATTCGAACACGCCGCGGGGATCCATTCTTTCCAGGGGCTGCCAGCCGGCGGCGGTTTCGATCCAAACCCGTTGATCGTGGGGTGCGAACACCCGCACCAGCCACTCCGTGCCGGTATGGTGCAGACCCAGATGGGCGAAGGGGTCGTGCAGCCGCGCCTCGTGCAATGCGTCGTAAACCGGATTGACTTTGCTGGGGATGTCGTGTTTCATGTTCCGGAAAGTCCGTGTGGACGAGCTCGGCACCCAAAGGCCCGGCGTCATGGAGGCGTAACGGGATTATAGACACAATGCCGAGCCGCCACGCAAACCCGGCAGACGTACCGGTTCGCGCGGCAGAGCAGAAACAATCATCGCGGTTTTTGTTGTCAACCTCGTTTCCCGGGTCAGTTGAAATGGACGCCGTTCAGGACCGACCGCAGCCGCGGCAAAAGGAGTATCCCCGCTTCGTCAGTCTGCTCACCAAGAACACGGTGGCGCTGATTCTGGCCGGTGGGCGTGGCAGCCGCCTCAAGCATCTCACCGACTGGCGGGCGAAACCTGCCGTGCCCTTCGGCGGCAAGTTCCGCATCATCGATTTTCCCCTCTCCAACTGCGTCAATTCCGGCATCCGCCGCATCGGTGTCATCACCCAGTACAAGGCCCACAGCCTGATCCAGCATCTGCAGCGCGGCTGGGGCTTCCTGCGCGGCGAGTTCAACGAGTTCATCGATCTGCTGCCGGCACAGCAGCGCATCCGCGAGGACGAGTGGTACAAGGGCACCGCCGACGCCGTGTTCCAGAACATGGACATCCTGCGCCATTACGGGCCGGAGTTCGTGCTGATCCTGGCCGGGGATCACATCTACAAGATGGACTACGGGGAGATGCTGGCGGCCCATGCTGCGTCCGCGGCGGATGTCACCATCGCCTGCCTGGAGGTGCCCATCGAGGATGCCAAGGCGTTCGGTGTGGTGAGCGTGGACGAATACAACCGGATCACCGCCTTCGAGGAAAAACCCGCCAACCCGACGCCCATGCCCAACGACCCGACGCGTGCCTTCGCCAGCATGGGCATCTATGTATTCAATGCCAAATTCCTGTATGAGCAGCTGATCCGCGATGCCGACGATCCCAAATCCTCCCATGACTTCGGCAAGGACATCATTCCCTATCTGGTGAGCCGCTATCGCGTGTTCGCCCACCGCTTCGCCGACAGCTGCGTGGGCGCGCCCGGCGATGTGCCCTATTGGCGCGACGTGGGAACGGTAGATGCCTACTGGGAAGCCAACATGGAGCTGGCCAAGATCACGCCGGACCTCAATCTGTACGACGAGAAATGGCCGATCTGGACCTACCAGGAACAGCTGCCGCCCGCCAAGTTCGTGTTCGACGATCCGGATCGGCGCGGCATGGCAGTGGACAGCATGGTCTCCGGCGGCTGCATCATCAGCGGCGCCACGGTGCGTTCCTCGGTGCTGTTCTCCAGCGTGCGGGTGGATGCCTACAGCGAGATCACCGATTCCGTCATCCTGCCCCGGGTGGATATTGGCAAGCACGTGCGTCTGCGTCGGGTGGTCGTGGACAAGCACTGCCGCATTCCTGACGGCCTGGAGGTCGGCTTCGATCACGAAAAGGACCGCCAGCGCTTCTATGTCACGGAGCGCGGCATCACCCTGATCACGCCTGAGATGCTGGGGCAATACATCCACCACGTTCGCTGAAGGCCCGGCCCCGGGCATTCCTGTCATGGATCAACCCCGGCGCGTCCTCAATCTGATCCTGTGCTGGCACATGCACCAGCCGGATTACCGGCATTACGACAGCCGGGAATTCGCCCTGCCCTGGACCTATCTCCACGCCACCAAGGATTACACGGACATGGCCTGGCACCTGGAGCAGAACCCGGGTATGCGCGCGGTGGTCAATTTCGTGCCCATCCTGCTGGAGCAGCTGGAGGACTATGCGGAACAGTTCCGCACCGGCGCCATACGCGACCCCCTGCTGAGGCTGTTGGCGCGGGAGGATTTGTCGACGGTCACCCCGGCCGAACGGGATCTCATCCTGGACCGCTGCTTCCGCTGCAATCACACCAGCATGATCGACCCCTATCCCGCCTATCGCCGGCTGCGGGAGCTGTTCCGCCAGATCGAGAGCCATGGCGGTCAGCATTTCGACTATTTGTCGTCCCAGTATCTTTCCGATCTGCTCACCTGGTATCACCTGAGCTGGATGGGCGAGACGGTGCGCCGCAGCACCGAGCTGGTGCCCCGCCTCATGAGTCAGGGGACCCTGTTCAGTTACACCGACCGCCTGCAGTTGTTCGAACTGATCGGCGACCTGATCGCAGGCATCATCCCCCGTTACCGGCGGCTGGCCGAAGAGGGGCGCATCGAACTGTCCACCACCCCCTACTACCATCCCATCGCGCCGCTGCTGGTGGATTTCAGGAGTGCACGCGAAGCCTGGCCCGAGGCCCTGCTGCCGGAAGCGCCGGCCTATCCCGGGGGCACCGAGCGTCTGGCTTTCCACATCGATGCGGCCCGGACCAGCCACCAGGAGCGCTTTGGACGGCCGGCGGCCGGCATGTGGCCGGCGGAGGGCGCGGTGTCCCACGCGGTCCTGCTGCAGCTCGCGCGTCACGGCATGACCTGGGCCGCGAGCGGCGAAGGGGTGCTGGTCAACAGCCTGCGTGCCACCGGCCAGCCCCTGCCCCAGAAGCGCGACTATATGTACCGGCCCTATGAAGTGCAGGACGAGACGGGCGAGCTGCGCATCCGGGTATTCTTTCGCGATGACCGCCTGTCCGACCTGATCGGTTTCGAGTATGGCAAGTGGTTCGGGCGCGACGCGGTGAATCACTTCATCGCGGAACTGGAGCAGATCTACCACCAGACCGAGGATCACGAAAGCCCCGTGGTGAGCGTGATCCTGGACGGTGAGAACGCCTGGGAATACTACCCCTACAACGGCTATTACTTCCTGTCCGAGCTCTACGAGGCGCTGAGCCGGCATCCCTTCATCCGCACCACGACATTTTCCGACTACCTCGCCCAGTGCGGCGCCCAGGCCACCGGCGCAAGCTGCGCCGTGGCCGGGCGACTGCCACGCGTGGTTGCCGGCAGCTGGGTGTATGGCACGCTCTCCACCTGGATCGGCTCGCCGGACAAGAACCGGGCCTGGGATCTGCTATGCGCCGCCAAAACCAGTTATGATCTCGTCATGGCGCGGGGTGGCCTGCCGGAAGAACGGCGCCGTGCCGCCGCCAAGCAGCTTGCGGACTGCGAGAGCTCGGACTGGTTCTGGTGGTTCGGCGACTACAATCCCGCCGCCAGCGTGGCGAGTTTCGACCGTCTGTTCCGCGAGAATCTCGCCAATCTTTACCGCCTGCTCGATCTGCCCGCCCCGCCGGCGCTGGAGCATCCCATCAGCATCGGCCATGCGGGCGGCGCACCGGGCGTGGAGGCAGGCGGTACCATGCGCCGGGGCAGCTGAGGCTGCGCCGTTTTCTGCCATTCTGCAAAGGTTGTCTGCATGACCCAGACCGTCGCCCTGCTGTTCGGTGTCCACGCCCACCAGCCGGTGGGCAACTTTCCGGAGGTGCTGGAAGACGCCCACCGTCGCTGCTACCGGCCCTTCATCCACACCCTGCACCGTTTCCCGGCCTTCCGCTTTGCCGCGCACTTCTCCGGCTGGCTGCTGGACTATCTGCTGGAGAAATTCCCGGAGGACATGCGTCTGCTGCAGGACATGGTGGCGCTGTTCGGGGCGGGGGACACGGAACCGGTGCTGGCGGTGATCCCGGCGCGCGACCGCGTCGGTCAGGTGCGTGCGCTGTCCGACAAGCTCGAGCGCCGCTTCGGGGCGAGACCCCGTGGGGCCTGGCTCACGGAACGTGTGTGGGAGGCCACCGTGGTGCCGGCGCTGGCGGATGCCGGCATCGAATATGTCACCGTGGACGACTACCACTTCCTGTGCACCGGGCGCCAATCCGGCGAGCTGACCGGCTATTTCACCACCGAGGAGGACGGACGCCGGCTCGATCTGTTTCCCATTTCCGAGGCCCTGCGTTATCGCCTTCCCTTTGCGCCCGCAGCGGAGGCGGTACGCTACATCGAGGGGCTGGCCCAGGCTGGCGCCGGCCAGCCGGCCGCCATCTATTTCGACGACATCGAGAAATTCGGAATCTGGCCCGAGACCTACGAGTGGGTCTATGAGCGCGGCTGGCTCACCGAGTTCATCCAGGCCGTGCTGGCCTCGCCGGTGATTCGGCCCATGCGCTTCGACGAATACCGGGAGCGCGAACGCACCCGAGGCGTAATCTATGTGCCCACGACTTCCTATATCGAGATGAACGAATGGACCCTGCCGGCCGAGGCGGCCAACCATTACGCGGACCTCGTGGCACGGGCCAAACAGGAAGGGCGCTTCGATCGCGACAAGCCCTTTCTGCGCGGGGGCATCTGGAAGAATTTTTTCAGCCGCTATCCCGAATCCAACTGGATGCACAAGCGCATGCTGGAGCTCTCCCGCCGGCTGCATGCGCTGCCGGGGCGCCATGGGGAAATGCACCAGTTGCTCTACCAGGCCCAGGCCAACGATGCCTACTGGCATGGTCTGTTCGGTGGCCTGTATCTGCCCCATCTGCGGCGTGCGGTCTATCGCGCCATCGTGCGGCTGGAGGCACTGCTGGACCAGGCCGCGCCCCGCCCGGCGCGGGAGAGGAAAGACCTGGATCTCGACGGCGTGGACGAACTCTTCCTGCACAACGCCGCGTTGCAGGCCGTGGTGAAGCTGGACGGCAGCGCCAGTCTGTGCGAGCTGGATGCCTACGATCTGGGCCACAATTTCGGCGACACGCTGGCGCGCCAGACCGAGCATTACTACCGCAGGATTCACGCGGGCAACAGCGTGCATGCACCCCATGTGGGCGAGGGCATCGCCTCGGCCCATGACCGCGTGAGCTTCAAGCACGCCATCCGGGCCGAGGACCTGACGCCGGATGCCCACTGGCGCAGCTCGTTCCGTGACGGCTGGCTCGATGAGGAAGGCGGGCAGCCCCTGCAGTATCGGATGCTCGACGGTGCAGGCGCCGTGTTCGAGGCCGATACGGAGTTCATGCAGGTGCGCAAAACCTACACCCTCGATGGCAGCCGCCTCGAGGTGGAATACCGCTTCAGCGGCAGCCTGCGCGGGCGCTTCACCACCGAGCTCAATCTCGCCCTGCCCAGCTGCGACGGTCCGGCCGGACGCTACGTGCTGGCAGGGCGCATTCCCGGCGGCTTCGGCCAGCCTCTCGCGGTGCACGCCCTGGAGGAAATCGAACTGTCCGATGACGTGCTGGGCGGCAGTCTGGTGCTGCGGGTCACCCAGCCGGCAGAACTCGACGCGCGGCCGCACCACACGGTTTCCCAGAGCGAGGCGGGCTTCGAGAAAATCATGCAGGCGGTGACCCTGCGGCTCACCTGGCCGGTGGCGGCGGTGGGCGAGCGGCTGGTGATTTCCCTCGAGGTGCGGCGCCGTGCCTGATCGCGGGCGCCCGGCTGCTGCCCGGCCCGGCCGACGGGGGCACCGCGTGGATCGGCCTTGCGGGATGGGTTAGACTAGCGCGGTTTGCGTCATGCCATGACGCACCGGGCGGCGTTCTCTCTGTGCATTCCCCGCGGCGTAGCCGTCTCTCGTTCGCCGGGGGGCCGCTGCGGCGTCCGTCAGCTGAGCTTTATCGTCTTTCGAGGAATTCCCTGTGTCCGAACCCGTGGTCAGCAAGAACAAGGCGGTGTACATCACCTATTCCATCCTCACCGATGGTGGCGAGGTCTATGAGCAGTCGGACCTGCCCGTCGGCTACGTGCATGGCGCAGACAGCGGGCTGTTCGAGCCCGTGGAGCAGGCCCTGGAGGGGGCGCGGGTGGGTGACCGGCGCGAGGTGACCTTGAGCCCCGAGGAGGCCTTTGGGCCCCACGATGCGCGCCTGACCTACACCGACGACATCGAGAACGTGCCGCCCGAGTACCGCCGTCTGGGGGCGGAGGTGGAATTCGAGAACGAAAAGGGGGAAAGCCTCACATTCCGCGTGACGCGCATCGAGGATGGCAAGCTCACCATCGATGCCAACCATCCCCTGGCCGGCAAGACTGTCACCTTCGTGGTCAACGTGGTTGCCATCCGGGATGCCACACCGGAGGAGATCGCCCAGGGGCGGCCCTTCGACGGCACGCCGCCCACCCTGCACTGAACCGGGGCGCTACTTCAGGCCGCGCTCCTTCTGCAGGCGCTTGAGGCGCCCGAGATGGGCGTTGAGCTGGGTGATGATTTCGGACGCCGCATGGATGATCTGGCTGGCAGTGAATCCGGCGCGGATCATTTCCTTGAAGAAGGACTTGGCCAGGATCTTGGCGAGCTGATTGGGGTTTTGCCCCAGCGCGGCCACCGCGCCACTGACATTGGTCTCTGCCTCCCGGGCCAGCGCCATCTGCGCGAACCGGGAATTGAGCACCCCCTGCAGCTGCACCACCTGGATGGATTTGCCGATGAACAGGGCCACCACTTCCAGCAGATGGAGGTCGTCCAGATTGAAGGGGCGGGGGGCATGGGGGTCGCTGACGTTGATCACCCCGATGATGTGGCCGTCGATGACGATGGGCGCCGAGATCAGGCTGCGCCCACCCTCGGCGAGCCGGCGTGCCACCCGTACGAACTCGGAACGGGCGATGTCCTCCACCAGCAGCGGGGTACCGCTGGCCAGCACGTGGCCGGCGATGCCCTCGCCCGCCCGGGTCGTCTCCCGGAAGGCCGCTTCCGGCAGCTCGCCGTGACTGGCGAACACGCGCAGGCGCACGTCGCGTTCCTCGTGTTCGTCGAGCAGCATGATGGAACAGCGCCGCGCGTTGAGGATGCGCGCCGCCGTTGCCGCCATCTGCTGCAGGCTTTCCTGCAACCCACGGCTAAAATCCAAGACCCGGCTTAAATCCTGCAGCCGCAGCAGTACCGTCTCGGCATCGCCCATCTCGACCCCCAGACCGGGCACCAAAGCCCAGTATAGGCAATAGCGGCGATGCTGCGGCTCAGTTGAGGGCGCTCGCCAGGAGCCGCCGGTATTTCGACACCAGCTCCCCGCCGCCCAGGAGATTGAAGACGGAAATCATGGTCTTGCGGCCGATGTCATCCTGGAAGCTGCGGTCGCGGCGCACGATCTCCAGCAGCTGCTCCAGTGCCGGTTCGTACTGTCCCTGCGCTATATGGAGATTGGCAAGCTGCAGGCGCGCCTCCAGGTCGTTCTCGTTGGCCGCGATACGTGACCGGAGGGTTGCCTCGTCGGGCAGGCCCTTGGCTTTTTCGGCAAATTCGATACGGGCGAGCAGTTCCTGCACCCTCGGCTCCTGCGCCGTATTCGGAGACAGGCTGGCCAGCAGCCGGCCGGCTTCCGCCATCTCACCCAGGTCCACCATGATCGCAGCGGCGTCGATGCGGATCTTTTCGTTGCGGGGGTCGAGTTTGGAGGCCTCGCCCAGCAGTTTCAGCGCCTGTGCCGCATCGCCGCTGGCATAGACGGCCTGCGCCTGCTGGCGCAGGGCCTCGCCGGGGGAGGGAATCAGGGCGTCGATGAAGGCGCGCACCTGGGATTCGGGCAGCGCGCCCGAAAACTCATCCACCATCTCCCCATTGAGGAAGGCCTTGACCGTGGGCACGCCGCGAATGCCGAACTGAGCGGCCAGTTCCGGATTGGCATCCGTCTCCACCTTGGCCAGGATGAAGCGGCCCTGGTATTCATCGGCGAGCTTTTCCAGGATGGGCTTGAGCACGCGGCAGGGACCGCACCAGGTGGCCCAGAAGTCCACCAGCACCGGCACGTTCTTCGGCGCATCGAGCACGACCTGTTTGAAGTTGGCAGCGGTGACGTCGAAAGAATGGCTTCCCATGATGTTCTCCCAAGTCGATCCTCGTTATGTGATGTCGGCCCGGGCTTGTTTCAACCGTCAGACGCGGTGCGCGAGGATGGCGGCCATGCCGGTGTAGGTGTGCGGGGTGAGGGCCAGCAGGCGCGCCTTTTCCGGCTCGGGAATGGGCAGTTGCCGGATGAAGGCGGCCAGGGTTTCGCGCGTGATGCCACTCTTGCCGCGGGTCAGCTCCTTGAGCTGCTCGTAGGGATTGGGCACGCCGTAGCGGCGCATCACGGTCTGGATGGGCTCGGCCAGCACTTCCCAGTTGGCGTCCAGATCCTCGTCGAGGCGCTGCGCGTTGGCCTCCAGCTTGTTTAGGCCGCGCAGGCAGGACTCGAAGCCCAGCAGGGCATAGCCCAGGGCCACCCCCATGTTGCGCAGTACTGTGGAATCGGTGAGATCGCGCTGCCAGCGGGACACCGGCAGCTTTTCCGCGAGGTGACGCAGCAGGGCGTTGGCCACCCCCAGGTTGCCTTCGGAATTCTCGAAGTCGATGGGGTTCACCTTGTGGGGCATGGTGCTGGAACCCACCTCACCGGCCTTGACCTTCTGCCTGAAATAGCCCAGGGAAATGTAGCCCCACACGTCCCGGTCCAGGTCGATCAGGATGGTGTTGACGCGCGCCAGCGCGTCGAACAGCTCGGCCATGTAGTCGTGGGGCTCGATCTGGATGGTGTAGGGATTGAAACGCAGACCGAGGTTTTCCACGAAGCGGCGCGCAAAGCCTTCCCAGTCGAAGTCCGGATAGGCCACGAGATGGGCGTTGTAATTGCCCACCGCGCCATTGATCTTGCCCAGCATGACCACCCCGGCGAAGCGCTCGCGCGCCGCCTTCAGCCGGTACGCCACGTTGGCGAATTCCTTGCCCACCGTGGTGGGGGAGGCGGGCTGGCCGTGGGTATGAGCCAGCATGGGCAGATCGGCCCAGGCATGGGCCAGCTCGGTGAGCTTTTCCAAAAGCCGGTCCAGGGCCGGCAGCAGCACCTGGTCGCGCCCTGCCTTGAGCATCAGGGCGTGGGACAGGTTGTTGATGTCCTCGGACGTGCAGGCGAAGTGAATGAACTCCGCCACCCGCATCACCTCGGCATTGCCGGCGAGGCGCTGCTTAAGGAAATACTCGATGGCCTTCACGTCGTGGTTGGTGACGGCCTCGATGTCCTTCACCGCCTGGGCATCCGCTTCGCTGAAATTGGCTGCCAGCGCATCGAGCTCGGCCACCGTGGCGGGGGAAAATGGCGGCACCTCCTTGATGGCCGGCTCGGCGGCCAGGGCCTTGAGCCACTCGATCTCCACCTGCACCCGGTGCTTCATCAGCCCGAATTCGGAAAACAGGGGACGCAGACCCGCCATGCGGGAACCATAGCGGCCATCGAGGGGGGACAGGGCAGTGAGAGGGGACAGTTCCATGGTGGCCTATCGGAATGCGTTGTCGGCAACGGGGGCGGCCCGTCCGGCGGGCGCGCAAAAACGGCTATTCTACCCGATCAGGCGGCCCACCCCGGGGGGCCGGGCCGGTGATCCTGACCAGCACGTAGCCCAGGGCCCGGTAGTCGTTGACCTGCGCCGGTCCGGCGGCCGACACGCTCACGTAGTCCGGAAACGCTTCCGCCCCCACGCCACGCCAGCCGGCATAGGTCTCACACACATGGACCGGGATGCCTTCCACGCGGGACAGGCGTTCGATGCCGCCATGGACCTCGGACGCCGTGGCACGGCCCTCGCGGGTGAGGGCGAACATTTCCCGCCCGTGGCTCACCACCGCCAGCGGCAGGTCGGGAAAGCGCGCCCGCAGCCGCCGCGCGTAGTCGCTCACCTGGGGTACCGCCCAGGCAAGCGCTTGGGGATCGGCGGTGACGATTTCGAACACGACGCCCGGGGGCGGCTCGTTCTCCGCCAGCAGGCGCGCCACCACCGGGTGGTCGGCGGCCCAGGCACACAGGGAGGCAAACAGGGCGGCCAGGGCGGGCACGAGGGTCTTGGGCATGGCAATGATCTCCATGGCTGGTGGCAGCGCCGGGCGCAGGCATGGCGGCGCAGCCGCTTCGTTGGAGCCGTCAACAGGGTGCGCGTTCCCGGGCCAACGCATCAGGGCCGTTACAATGGGCCATGGCCGCGCTCGACCGACTTCTCGCCGAAATCCGTGCCTGTCGCCTGTGCGAAGACCAGCTGCCGCTGGGGCCACAACCGGTGTTGCGCGCGTCGGCCACGGCGCGGCTGCTCATCGTGGGGCAGGCGCCGGGGCGGCGGGTGCACGAGACCGGCATTCCCTGGAACGATCCTTCCGGTGACCGTCTGCGGGCGTGGCTGGACATGGACCGCGAACGGTTCTATGACGGGCGCCACATCGCCATCGTCCCGGCAGGCTTGTGTTACCCCGGCAGCGGTCCGCGCGGGGATGCCCCGCCCCGCCCCGAGTGCGCCCCCCTGTGGCATCCACGCCTGCTCGCCCTCATGCCCCGCATCCGGCTCACCCTGCTGGTGGGGCAATATGCCCAGGCCTACTATCTCGGTCCGCGGCGCAAGCCCACCCTGCGCGAGACGGTGGCGGCCTGCCGGGAATACCTGCCCCATTATTTTCCCCTGCCCCATCCCAGTCCGCGCAACCAGCTCTGGCTCAAGCAGAATCCCTGGTTCGAGGCGGAGGTGCTGCCGCTGTTGCGGGCGCAGGTCCACGCCGCACTGGCATGAGGCCCACCTGGATCCTGCTGCCCGGGCTGGACGGCATCGGCCGTTTTCGCACCCTGCGGGCCGAACTCGTGGCACGCGGCATTCCCCACCGCGCGCTGTCCTATCCGCCGAAGCAGGCCCTCGCGCTCCCGGAGCTGGTGACGCGGGTGGCCGCCGAGGTGCAGGCGGAGACCGCCTGGGTGGCCCTGGCGGAGTCCTTTTC
>JBBFMG010000018.1:0-8748 GCA_037478575.1 Burkholderiales bacterium
CTTGAGATGGCGCGAGGGGACGGGCACGCCCAGCACCGGCAGGCGCGTCTTGGCGGCGAGCATGCCCGGCAGGTGGGCCGCTCCGCCCGCGCCGGCGATGAGGCATTTCAGGCCGCGACCGGCCGCGGTTTCGGCATATTCGAACAGCAGGTCCGGGGTGCGGTGGGCGGAGACCACGCGCGCCTCGTGGGGCACGTGGAGTTCCCTGAGCATGGCGCAGGCGTGCTGCATCACCTCCCAGTCGGAGGTGCTGCCCATCACCACGCCCACCAGCGGCTTGTCCATGTTCGCTCCCCTTGCCGGCCGGTGCCGGCGCAAAGAGCGAATTATAGCGGAGCAGGGTGCTCAGTCGCTCCGGGGAGCGCGCTCCCCGGAGCGGGTCGCGGCCAGGCTGGCGAGCATGGAGGCGGCGATGATGAGCGCCACCACGCCCAGGGCGAGCCCGGTCGGCACCTTGTAGAAATCTGCCACCAGCATCTTGGTGCCCACCAGTACCAGCACCAGGGCAAGGCCGTATTTGAGCAGGTGGAAGCGCGCGTGCATGTGCGCCAACAGGAAATACAGCGCCCGCAGCCCCATGATGGCGAAGATGTTGGAGGTGAACACGATGAAGGGGTCGGTGGTGATGGCGAAGATGGCCGGAATCGAATCCAGCGCGAAAATCAGATCCGAAGTCTCGATCAGCACCAGCACGAGAAACAGGGGGGTGAACCAGCGCACGCCGTCCTGCCGCACGGTGAACTTCTCGCCGTGGTAGCCCGTCGTGATGCGCAGGTGGCCGCGCATCCATTTCAGAACCGGGTTGCTGTCCAGGCTGGGCTCGTGCTCGGCGAAGATGAGCATCTTGATGCCGGTGATGACGAGAAATGCCCCGAACAGATAAAGCACCCAGTGGAACTGGCTGACCACCCACACGCCGGCGAGGATCATGGCGGCGCGCATGACGATGGCGCCCAGCACCCCGTAGAGCAGCACCCGGCGCTGGTACTCGGCGGGTACGGCGAAATAGCCGAAGATCATCAGGAAGACGAAGATGTTGTCCACTGACAGGGACTTCTCGATGAGATAGCCCGTCAGGAACTCCAGCGCCTTGGCGTTGGCCACCGCGCGACCCACGGTGCCATCGAGATGCCACCAGAGCAGGGCGCAGAAGGCGAGGGCGAGCAGCACCCAGACGATGCTCCATCCCAGGGCCTCCCGGACCGAGACCCGGTGCGCCGCGCGCCCGCCCAACAGGAACAGGTCCACGGCCAGCATGGCCAGGACGAACAAAACAAACCCCGCCCAGAGGGCGGGGGTGCCGACGGTCACGACGTCCACGGAATCAACCCAGGGCGCGCAGAGCGGCGATGCGCTCTTCCAGCGGCGGGTGGGTCATGAACAGCCGCTTGAGACCATGACCAATGCCGCCGGCGATGCCAAAGGCCGCCATCTTGTCCGGCAGGGGGGCGGTGTGCACCCGGGCCAGGCGCTCCAGGGCGGCGATCATCTTCTGGCGGCCTGCCAGCTGGGCCCCGCCCCGGTCGGCGCGAAACTCCCGCTGGCGCGAGAACCACATGACGATGAGGGAGGCGAGCAGGCCCAGGATGAGCTCCGCCACGATCATGGTGACGAAGAACGCCGGGCCGTGGCCTTCCTCGTTCTTGAAGATGACCCGGTCCACCGTGTGGCCGATCACCCGTGACAGGAACATCACGAAGGTGTTGACCACCCCCTGGATCAGGGCCAGGGTCACCATGTCGCCGTTGGCGATGTGGGAGACTTCATGACCCAGCACCGCTTCCGCCTCATCCCGGGTCATGGAGTGGAGCAGGCCCGTGGAGACCGCCACCAGGGCGCTGTTCTTGTTCCAGCCGGTGGCAAAGGCATTCACCTCGGGCGAATCGTAGATGGCCACCTCAGGCATGCCGATGCCGGCCTGGCGGGCCTGGCGGCGCACCGTTTCCACCAGCCACTGCTCGGCTTCCGTGCGGGGCTGGTCGATCACCCGGGCCCCCACCGCCATCTTGGCGCTCCATTTCGAGAGCAGCAGGGAAATGAAGGCGCCACCGAAGCCGAACACCGCGGCGAAGATGAGCAGGGCCTGCAGGTTCAGGCCCTGGGCGGTGAGGTAGGGTTCCACGCCCAGGATGCGCAGGGTGATGGACAGCATCACCACGATCGCCAGGTTGGTGGCGAGGAACAAAAGGATGCGTTTCATGGCAGGACTCCTTTCAGAGCAGAATTCGGCACGCCATCATTGTAGGGGCGCTGCGCTGGAATTAAAGTCGAATATTTGTGAACAACCATTCGGAAATATCGAATGATCAACCTGAAGCACCTGTACTACTTCTGGACCGTGGCCAAGAGCGGCAGCGTTGCCGCCGCCGCGGAACGCCTGCACCTCACGCCCCAGACGGTGAGCGCCCAGGTGAAGCTTTTGGAGGACAGCCTGGGCACGCCGCTGTTCCAGCCGGTGGGGCGGCGCCTCAAGCTGACGCCGGCGGGCAGCCGGGCGGCGGCCTACGCCGACGAAATCTTCGCCCTGACCGAGGCGCTCGAGACCAGCCTGCGCAATGCCGGGGAGCCTGCCCAGCCGCTGCGTGTGGGTGTGTCCGATGCCGTGCCCAAGAACGTGGCCTACCGGCTCCTGGCCCCGGTGACGGAACTGGCCGAGCCGGTGCGCCTCGTCTGCCAGGAGGGCAAGCTCGACCGCCTGCTGGCGGAACTCGCCCTGCACCGCCTGGACATGGTGGTGGCGGACCGCATGCTGCCCGCCACGGTGCGGGTGAAGGGTTACAACCACCGGCTGGGGGACTCGGAACTCGCTTTCTTCGCCGCGCCCGCCCTGGCGCGGGGCTGCCGGCGCTTCCCCGCCTGTCTGGACGGTGCCCCCCTGCTGCTGCCGGGGGAGGATTCCGCCTCGCGCCTGCGTCTGGAGGAATGGTTGGAGGCCCAGGGGCTGCGGCCGCGCATCGTGGGCGAGTTCGACGACGCGGCCCTGATGAAGGCCTTCGGCGAGGCGGGGCGCGGGATTTTCCCGGCGCCTGCGGTGCTGGCGCGGGAAGTGGAGGCGCAATACGGGGTGAGGGAAATCGGCCGGGCCACGGGCGTGCGCGAAGCCTATTACGCCATCACGGGGGAGCGGCGCATCAGCCATCCGGCCTTGCGTCTCGTCACGGAGGCTGCGCGCGACCGGCTGTTTCCGGACAGCGGCCGCACGGCTTAGGTCCTCAGGCGGGCACCGCCATGCCCCGCTGGACGGCCGGCCGGCTGCCAATGCGCTCGAACCAGTCCTTCACCCGGGGGAAATCCGCGAGATCCACGCAGTGCCATTCGCAGCGCGCAACCCAGGGGTAGGTGGCGATGTCGGCGATGGTGTACTCGCCGGCGGCGAGCCAGGGCGTCTGCCCCAGCCGCGCATCGAGCACGCCGTAGAGCCGGCGCACTTCCCGCGTGTAGCGTTCGATGGCGTAGGGCACGGGTTCCGGCGCGAATTTCAGGAAGTGATGGGCCTGGCCGAACATGGGGCCGATGCCGCCCATTTGGAACATCAGCCACTGCAGGGTCTCGTAGCGGCCGCGTGCGGCCCGGGGCAGGAAGCGGCCGGTCTTTTCCGCGAGATAGATGAGGATCGCGCCGGATTCGAACAGGGTAAGGGGCGCGCCATCCGGGCCTTCTCCGTCCACGATGGCCGGAATCTTGCAGTTGGGATTGATGCAGGCGAACTCCGGCTGGAACTGCTCCCCCTTGGTGATATCCACCGGGTGCACCCGGTAGGGCAGGCCGCATTCCTCGAGCATGATGGAAATCTTGCGCCCGTTGGGCGTGGACCAGGTGTAAAGATCGATCACGTGTTTTCCTCCGCGGACGGTTTCGATGCGGCCTGCACGGCCGCCACCCGCGCAGCGAATACTGCGGCGCGAATTGCCTCGCCTCCTTCATGCTGGCGGGCGATGGCGCCGGCATCCACGGCGGCAGCGGCCTCGAAGGCGCGGGCCAGACGCTGCGCGCCCGGCATGGGCCGCTCCTCGTAGCCGGGGCGGCCCTGGTAGTCCGCCGTGCAGGCATCCAGAAAGGCATGGAAGCGTGCGGGCTGGCGAAAGGCGTCGAGCCGGGTGAGCAGGGTGACCAGGGTTTGCGCGTCGGCCTCGTCGGCGCGATGGGCCTCGCCGTGCCAGCGTGCCACCAGCACGGCGAGATCGCGGCAGTCGTGGGGGACGCGCAGGCGCGCCGAGACGGCCTGCACCAGGGCGACACCCGCCGCCTCGTGGCCATCGTGGAAGGGCCACTGTTCGCGGGGGGTCACGCCTTTCCCCAGATCATGGGTGAGGGCGGCGAAGCGCACCGGCAGGCTGCCTTGGAGGGACGCCGCCCGGTCCACCACCAGCATCACGTGCACGCCGGTATCCACTTCCGGATGGCTTTTCGGGTTCTGGGGCACGCCGAACAGGCGGTCCACCTCGGGCAGGATCTTCGCCAGGGCGCCGCAGGCGCGCAGCACCTGGAACATGCGCGACGGACGCGCTTCCATGAGGCCGCGCGCCAGTTCCTGCCAGACCCGCTCCGGCACCAGGGCATCCACCTCGCCGTTTCGCACCATCTCGCCCATGAGGGCCAGCGTTTCCCCGGCCACGGTGAAATCCGTGAAGCGCGCCGCGAAGCGTGCCACCCGCAGGATACGCACCGGATCCTCCACGAAGGCGGGGCTCACGTGGCGCAGCAGGCGTGCTTCCAGATCGCGTCGCCCGCCGTAGGGATCGATGTACTGCCCGTTCTCGTCCTTGGCGATGGCGTTGATGGTGAGATCGCGCCGGGCCAGGTCCTCTTCCAGGGTCACCTCGGGGGAGGCATAGACGGTGAATCCCTTGTAGCCGCGTCCGCTCTTGCGTTCCGTGCGGGCGAGGGCGTACTCCTCGTGGGTGACGGGGTGCAGGAACACCGGAAAGTCCTTGCCCACGGGCAGGAAACCCTGCTTCACCATTTCCTCCGGGGTGGCACCCACGACCACCCAGTCGCGGTCCGAGACGGGCAGCCCCATGAGCTCGTCCCGCACCGCACCGCCCACCATGTAGATCTTCATGGCCGGCTGCCGGCAGGGCTGGGCGTTGCGCGCACGGCGTCTAGCGGCGTGCCGCGTGGCGCAGGGCGTCGTAACGGGAACACACCGCCTGCGGGCCGATGTAGTGGGGCGCCACGGCTTCCAGCGCCATGGGCTGGAAACCAAACAGCGGGGGGAAAGGGCAGCGGCAGACGCTGTCCACCTGCATGGAGTAATAGTTGTCCCGGGTCATGAGCCGCCCCGGCAGGTGTTCCAGCAGCCAGGCATGCCAATAGGAGAGGCGGTTCGACAGGGGAAGAATGAGGGGATGCCTGCCTTCCAGGCTGGCCACGTACTCCACCAGCTCACGGAAGGTATAGGTCTTGGGGCCGCACAGTTCGTAGGCCTGGCCGTAGGTGGCGGGATTCTCCAGCGCGTCGGCGAAGGCACGCGCCACGTCCTCCACGAACACGGGCTGGAAGCGCGCATTGGGGCAGGCGAGCGGAATCACGGGCAGGCGCCGCACCAGTTGGGCGAGCAGGGTGAGAAAGGAATCGCCGCGGCCGAAGATCACGGAGGGCCGGAACACCGTGGTGGCCATGGCCTGCCCCTGGATGAATTTCGGCCCGTCCAGATACCAGTTCTCGTGTTCGCGATGGGGCAGGTCCGCCTCCCGCACCAGCGCCTCGCCCACGCCCTTGGAACGCAGGTAGGCACTTTGGGCCACCGGGTTGGCATGGAGGGCGCTCATGTGCAGCAGCCGGCGCACGCCCTGGGCGCGGCAGGCGTGGATGATGCGCCGCGGCAGTTCCACGTGCACCTCGTGGAAATCGCCCCGCCGCGCCGTGGGCAGGTCGACGCGACCGACCCGTTCTTCGTGCAGGATGCCCACCAGATTGATGGCGGCATCCATGCCGGCGAGGAGGCGGGTCAGGGTCGCAGGATCGTGGACATCCGCTTCCACCACCTCCACGTTGGGCAATACCAGAAGCTCCCTGGCACGCGCCGGCCGGCGGGTCGGCACCCGCACCTGATAGCCCGCCTCGTGCAGGCGGTGCACCACGTGCTGGCCAACGAAGCCGCTGCCACCGAAGACGCACACGGCGCGGATTTTGGGCAGGGTTTTCACTGGGGCAGGAGTCGATGCGTGGGCTTCCATGGGAACCTTGGAAATGACAGACAGGCACGACGCGGCGCGTCGCGCAGCATGAGCATTCTACCAAAGGCCAGGCAGCGGCCAACGCTGCAGGGACTCGCACCCATCACCTGCCCCCACCCCCTTCATGGCAACAGGGGTTCAGCCTGGGCGGCCTGGGGCTGTCCGCGTTCTGTCCCGCTTCCATGCGGGTGGCGCGTGGGCACCGACCGCCCGGGGCCCCGACCTCTGGCCGGCTGTTTCAGTCCGGGTTTCAGGGCGATCAGGCGCCTTGCTGGCGCTCCGCCACCCCGGCGCGGGCGAGGGCGTGGGAGGCGAGCGGCAGCGTCAGCAGCAGGATCAGCACCAGCAGCGCGAGCCGCCCGATCCACGCCCAGCCCCAGCCGCTGCCCCAGGCCACCAGCATCAGGCCGAGGGCGAACAGCGACACCGCCAGCGTGGCGGCCTTGGTGGCCGCGTGCTGGCGCGCCAGGGCGTCCGGCAGGCGCAGGATGCCCGCCGCGGCAATCAGCAGCAGGAGGATGGCCAGCGCACACAGGGCCCAGCCGATGGCGATCATGGGCGGTCCCCCCGGTCCCCGCCCTGGATCAGCCGCGCCCAGGCCAGGGTGGCCACGAAGCCGATCAGGGCCAGGCCGATGGCCACGTCCAGATAAACCGTGCGGCCGCTGGCCCAGGCGGCGAGCAGGGCGAGCACGATGGCGACGGAGAACAGGATGTCCAGCCCCACCGCGCGGTCGGTGCGGGTCGGCCCCGCGAGCAGGCGGTAGAAGCCCATCAGGGCGGCGGCGCCCGCCGCCAGCACGAAGCCCGTGAGCCAGCTCATGGCGCGCCTCCGGACAGGATGCGGATCGGACGGAGAAAGTCGCGGCGGATGCTGTCCAAGGTCGCGTCGGCGTGGTCCATGTCCAGTAAATGCAGCAGGAATTCGCGCCGTTCCAGATCGATGTCCACGGTGGTCGTCCCGGGCGTCAGCGTGACCAGCGCACCGAGGAAGTTCGCGGCGGTGTCCGGCAGCTCGCCGTAGGCCAGGCGCACGAAGCCCGGGCGCAGGCTGCGGCCGCGGAACAGGATGATGAGCGTGGTGGTCCAGCCGGACGTCACCACGTCCTTCAGGAAGTTGATGCCGAGCAGGCCCAGCGCCAGCAGCCGTTTCATCGCACGCTCCAGAACTGCGCCGTGGCCGACTGCACCCCGTGCACGATGGGCTCGGGAAACACCCCCATCAGCAGGATCAGCAGCGACAGCAGGATCACGCCGGCATAGGCCGCGCGCGGCGGGGCCGCGAGGACCGCGCCTTCCGCGGGGTGCGGCTTCCAGAAGCCTTCGAGCCAGATCTTGCTCATGGAATAGAGCGTGAGCAGGCCCACCGCGAGCGCGACGCCGCCCCACACGTAGCGGCCTTCCGCGAATGCCTCGCGCAGCAGCATGAACTTGCCCCAGAAGCCCGACGTCGGCGGCACGCCCACCAGCGAGAAGGCGGACAGCAGGAACAGCAGCGCAAGCAGCGGCCGCGCCGGATACAGCCCGCCGATGCGGCGCAGGTCGTAGTGCCCGGCGGCGCGCCACATCAGGCCGGCGATGAGGAACAGGTTGGCCTTGACCAGGATGTTGTGGAACAGGAAGAAGGCGGTGCCCGCCGCCGCGGCGGGGGTGGCCAGCGCGATCCCCAGCAGCAGGTAGCCGATCTGGCTCACGATGTGGAAGGCGAGGATGCGCCGCACGTCCCAGTGATAGGCCGCGCCCAGCACGCCGGTGACCATGGTGACCACCGCGAGCCAGCCCAGCGCCTCCACCAGCACGCCGGGCGTGGCCGCGAACACGTCGCCCAGCAGGCGCAGCAGCACGTAGGCCGCGACCTTGGTCAGCAGCCCGCCGGCCAGCGCCAGCACCGGCGCCGGCAAGGTGTGATAGCTCGCCGGCAGCCACGCGAACAGCGGAAACGCGCCGGCCTTGAGCAGCAGGGCCAGGGCGAGCAGCGCGACATACACCGGCAGCACGGCGGCCAGCTGAGGCTGCTCGGCCACCGCGCGCAGGGCGGCGAAATTCAGCTGCCCGGTGGCGCCATAGATCAGCCCCACCGCCGCCAGCATCAGCAGCGTGCCCAGCATGCTCAGCGCGAAATACTTGAATGCGGCTTCGGCGTGCCGCCGCTGCGCGCCCAGCACCAGCAGGCCGAGGGTGGCGATCAGCATCAGCTCGAACCAGACGTAGAGATTGAACAGATCCGCCGCCAGGAACACCGCGCAGCACGCGGCGAGTAGGCCGTGCAGCAGCGGATGCAGGCCGGGCGCGGCGCCGCCCTCGCGCCAGACGCTCTCCACCAGCAGCACGGCCGCGCCGAGGCCCGCCGCAATCAGCACCAGGGCCGCGCTCAGGCCGTCCGCGGCGAATTGGATGGCGTAGGGCAGTGGCCAGTTGCCGAGCGCCATCGACTGCGTCCCGCGGGTGAGCACCGCATGCAGCAGCAGCGCGGCGCACAGCACCAGCGCGGCCGTACCCAGCAGGCTCACACTGCGGCGCAGGCGCGGCCGCGTGCCCATCGCCGCGGTGAGCAACGGGGTGGCGAGCGG
>JBBFMG010000018.1:8758-15907 GCA_037478575.1 Burkholderiales bacterium
GTTGCTCACCGCGGCGATGGGCACGCGGCCGCGCCTGCGCCGCAGTGTGAGCAACGCGGTGGCGAGCGGCACGAGCAGCGGGCTCAGCAGCAGCATCACGCCTCCTCCTGCGGGGGCTTGACGGGATCAGTGGCAACGGGCTCGGTTTCCCGCAGCGCGTCCGGGTCGTCGTCGGCGGTTGCGCGCGCCAGCCAGGCGCCGAGCACCAGGGCGAAGCACAGCAGGGCGAAGCCGATCACGATGGCGGTGAGCACCAGCGCCTGGGGCAGTGGGTTGGCGGCCCCGGCGGCGAGCTGCTGCGCGCCGGATTCGATCACCGGCGGGATCAGGCTGCCCGGCCGCGCCGCCATGAACACGATCAGGTTCACCGCGCTGCCCAGCACCGCCAGCCCGACGATGAGGCGGAACAGGTCGCGCGACAGCAGCAGCAACACGCCGGCCGCGACCGCGAGGCTGATCACCAGCGCGAGCAGGGTGCTCATCCTTCCTCCAGCAGCGCATAGACATAGCCGGTGAGCGCGCCCCACACCGCGCAGAACACGCCCAGATCGAACAGCATCACGGTCGACAGGCCGCTGTCGGTCCAGACGTGGGTGAGGAAGGGCAGTCCCGTCACCGGCCCGACCAGGCCGCTGGCCAGCGCCAGGCCCACGCCGAGCATGGCCAGCGACAGGGGCGGGAGGGGCTGCCAGCGCCGCGCACTGTGCGTGCCCAGGGTGATCGCGAGCAGGCTGCTGCCGGCCACCGCCACCAGGCCGCCGATGAAGCCGCCGCCGGGCTCGTTGTGGCCGCGCAGCAGAATCCACAGCGCCGCCGTGAGCAGCAACAGGTACACCGGGCGCGCGGACTGGGCGAGCAGGGTGGAACGCGGGCTCATGTCGGCGTCCCCCGCTTCAGGCCGGCAAGCAGCGGCAGCGCGGCCAGCAGGGAGAACGCCACCACCGCGATCTCGCCCAGGGTGTCGAGGGCGCGGAAGTCGACGATGATCACGTTCACCACGTTGCGGCCGTGGGCTGCCGGCAGGCTGTTGGCGCCGAACCAGTCGGCCAGCCGGGTGTCCGGTGGCAGGCCGTCGAGGTGGGCCAGCAGCAAAAAGGTCCCGAGGCCGGCGGCCGCCGCCAAAAGGAGATCCCCCGCGTGCCAGGGGACGGCCCTCGCCTGCCCGGTGCCGTAGTGGGGCAGCACACTGGCGGCCACCACGACGAGCACGGTTTCCACCGCGAACTGGGTGAAGGCGAGATCGGGCGCGCCGGCGAACAGGAATAGCGCCGCCGAGCCGTAGCCCACCAGGCCGCTGGCCATCAGCACCGCGAGCCGGTCGCGCAGCCGCAGCGCCGCGCCCGCGCCGGCCACGATGAGCACACCGGCCACCAGCCAGGCCCAGGCCTGGGGCGGCCAAGTCCAGGAGAGGCTCAACCGCGTGTCGCTGTTCATCCAGGCGAACGCGCCCATGCCCAGCAGCGCCGCCAGCGCCAGGCGCAGGTAGCCGGTGAGGCGGCCGTGCTGGAGCAGGCGCGTCTGGCGCGCGGCGAGGAGCGCCAGCCCGCGCAGCAGCAGCTCGTAGGTGGCGGCCGGGCCGTAGCGGTCCAGCCAGTGCATCGCCTGCAGCCGCTGGTGCAGGCGGTCCCAGGACAGGAAGAACGCGAGGCCGACCAGCACCGTGAGGCCGGTGGCGGACAGCAGCACGTCGAGGCCGTAGGAGGCGCTGAGATCCGCCGCCCCCAGCCCCGGCGCGATCACGCGCGCGGCCGCGAGCAGCAGCGGGTCGGCGGTGGGCACGAAGTCGAACTCCATGCCCAGCAGCACGATGGCCAGCGGCGGCAGCAGCATGCGCCACGACACCTCGTGCACCGGGCCGCGGGCTGTTTCGGGCGGCCCCCAGAACACGCGCACCGCGGCCACGCCGGCCACTGCCACCGAGATCGCGTTGACGAACACCGTGGCGTAGCTCACCAGCGCGAGCACCTCGGCTTCCGCCTTGGCCGCCGACATCACGTCCTTGGCCACGAAGCCGAAGGACAGCGGCAGTCCGGCCATGGACAGCCCCGCCAGCACCGCCACGGCCGCGGTCCAGGGCATGGCGCGGCGCAGGCCCATCAGGTGATCGATGATGCGGGTGCCGGTGGCGTGATCGATGTTGCCCGCCACCATGAACAGCGGCGCCTTGTACAGCGCATGGGCGAACAGGAAAGTGACTACGGCGAGCCCGGCGCCCGGGTTGGGCAGGCCCACGAGCAGGGTGAGCGTGCCCAGCGCCGACACCGTGCTGCGCGCGAGGATGCGCTTGAGGTCGCGCTCGCGCAGCGCCAGCACGCCGGCCCACACCGCGGTGACGGTGCCGGTGGCCACCAGCGTGGCCTCCCACAGAAGCAAATCGTTGAACGCCGCATCCAGCCGTGCCATGAGGTAGATGCCCAGCTTCACCATGGTGGCCGAGTGCAGGTAGGCGCTCACCGGCGTGGGGGCGGACATGGCGTTGGGCAGCCAGAAGTGGAACGGGAACTGCGCCGATTTGGTGAAGGCACCCAGCAACACCAGCAGCAGGGCGTAGGGCAGGCGTGCATCCGCGAGGTGCGCCGGCGCTGCCGCGACGATGCCGGACAGGGTCCAGCTGCCGGTGATCTGCGCCAGCAGCGTGAGGCCGCCGAGCAGGGCGAGGCCGCCGCCCATGGTGATCAACAGCGCCTGGCGCGCCGCGGACCGCGCATGGGAACGGCGGTGCTGGAAGCCGACGAGCAGGAAGGAGGTGAGGCTGGTGAGCTCCCAGAACAGGAACAGCACGATCACGTTGTCCGCGCTGACGGCGCCGACCATCGCCAGCATGAACAGCAGGAGCACGGCGAACAGCCGGCCGCGCCGCGGCTCGTGGGCGAGATAGCCGCTGGCGTAGACGAAAACCCAGGTGCCGATGCCGGTGACCAGCGCCAGCATCAGGGCCGACAGGCCGTCGATGCGGAAGGCCAGTGACACGGACAGACTGGGGATCCAGGCCGCGTCGAACTGCCACGGCAGCGGCTGGCGCACCAGGCCCCAGGCGAGCAGCAGGAACAGCACCAGCGGGATGGCGGCCAGCCACAGCCAGGTGGGGCCTGCGGGGTGTTCGTGGGCCCCGCTCATGGCGCACCGCCTTCGGGGTTGCCTTGCCGGCCGTGGCAGGCGGGCAGCGGCAGCGTGACGGCGGTCAACGGTCGAATGCTGTTGGCCACCAGGCAAACACGGCCCGGGAGCCCGGGCCTCGGCGGCGGCACGCCTGGGCCGCAGACGGGTGCCGGGGCACGGCGCCGCAGTGGTTCGGTTTGGGGGATCCGGGTGATGCAACCGGGAAGCAGCCGAGTCATCGGAGTTTCGCCTGGGCGGCAGGTTTTTGTGATTCCGGGCACGTTCGTCTGCCCAGTCGGACGCGTCCATGCGACGAGAGTTCCGGCGCCGTCCGTCGGTGCGGTCCACCCGACGCGGGACGAGGCAGCGGCCGTCAGAACTCGATCACCTGGCCGCGTTCCAGCCGCCGTGGCGCAAAGGCGGCGCAGCTTGCCAGGACCTCGGCCCAGATGTCCGCCTCGCGTCCCGGTTCCATGTGGGTGACGTGCACTTCGACCGGACGAGCGAGGCGGGCCAGCCCGAGGGCCAGCCGGCGCGCGTTGGTGTGGCCGGAAGTCTCGCAGCCGGCTTCGTTGTCGTTGAGGAAAGTGGTTTCGATGATGAGATGGCGCAAATTGGCAATGGCGGCGAGGGCGTCCCAGAAGGGCTCGCTGTAGGTGGTATCGCCCGAGAACACCAGGCTCGCCGCGCCACTGTCCATCTGCCAGGCGACGGCGGGCACTGCATGACGCACCGGCAGGGGCGTGAAGCGTCGGCCCCCCAGCGTGACGGTCGCGCCCATCGCCACGGGCACCAGGCGCACATAGGGCATGGCGGGGGAGGTGTAGTCCGGCCACAGGCGGTCGTTGAACAGGCATTCCTTCACCGCCGCCAGGGTTTCCGGCAGGGCATACACGGCAAGCGGTTCGCTGCGCCGTCCCACGCGGGCGTCCGCCAGCATGGGCAGCAGGGCCACATGGTCGAGGTGGGCGTGGCTGAGCAGCACGTGGTCGATGGCCACCAATGCGGCCAGGGGCAGATCGCCCACGCCGGTGCCGCAGTCCACCAAGAGATCGTCATCCACGCGCAGGGCGGTGGTGCGGCAGTCACCGCCGATCCCGCCACTTGCGCCCAGCACCGTCAGTCGCATTTTCAGGGTCTCCCGGTGAGCCCAGTATAGGCGAGGAGAAGCCGTCACGTTTCCGTCACAAAGGTGGCGTAGGCTCGGGCCGAGTCCTTCCCGCCCCCATGGATTTCGACGCCACCGCCGACCTGAAAGCCGCCCTCGCCGACCTGGAACAGCAGGTGGCGGCGCTGCGTCGCACCGTGCGTCAGGGCGCGCGCGAGCTTCTGCGGGAGTGGGAGCCCTGGCTCATGCGCCGCGCCTTCCAGGCGGGCCGCCACGACCTGCGCCCGCTGCAGACCCGCCTGGCCACCTATGGACTGTCTTCCCTGGGGCGGGCCGAAGGCCATGTCCTGCCTGCCCTGGAATCGCTGCACCAGGCCCTGAAGCTGATGCTGGGCAAGCCCGTGGATGCCGGCCGGGCGCGCAGGCTGGCGCGGGCCATGGATCACCGCGAGGACCTCGCCCGCCACACCGCTGCCCTCCTGGGCCCGCCGCCCGCGCGGCGCGAGGTGCGCATCATGGTCACCCTGCCCGGCGAGGCCGCGACGGATTATCCCTTCGTGCGGGAACTGGTGCTGCGCGGCATGGACTGCGCACGCATCAACTGTGCCCACGACGACGCTTCCACCTGGGCCCGCATGGTGGGCCATGTGCGGCGCGCGGCGGAGGAGGCGAACCGCTCCTGCCGGGTGCTGATGGATCTGGCCGGCCCCCGCGTGCGCACCGGCCCGGTCAAGCCCGGCCCGGCGCTTCTGCACGTGAAACCCCGACGGGACAGCCTGGGCCGCGTGGAGCGGCCGGCGCGGCTGGTGCTGGACGGCAGCGGCGCACCGGGGCGTCCCGCCCAGAAGGATCCCCTGGGTCGGGTGACGCCGGCGCGGATCTCGGTGGATGCGGCCTGGCTGAAGACGCTGGTGCCGGGCGACGTGATCCACTTCGTGGATGCACGGGGCCGCAAGCGGGATCTGACGGTGCGCGTGCGGCTGACGGAAGACCAGGTGCTGGCCGACGGGGAAGCGGGCTTCTATCTCCAGCCGGGCACGCGCCTTGTGCGGCGATCTGCCACTTCCGCCGCGGAACAGAGCACCGTGTGCGGTCCCATCGAGCCTGCATCCCTGGAAATCCGGCTTAAGCAGGGGGACTACCTCTACCTCACGCGCGCCTGCGTGCCGGGGGAACCCGGCTTCAATGAGCCGGGTGGGAAACAGCCGTCCTTCGCCCACATCGCCTGTCTGCCGGAGCAGGTTTTCGATTACCTCAAGGAGGGGGAGCCGGTGCTCATCGACGAGGGCCGCATCGGCGCGCGCATCGAGCATCTGGATGGGGACGGCGTCCTGCTGCGCATCGTGCATGCCCGTCCCGAAGGGGAGAAGCTGCAGCCGGAAAAGGGGGTCAATTTTCCTGAGAGCGATCTTGCGCTGCCGGCGCTGACGGACAAGGATCTGGAAGACCTGGATTTCGTCGTGGCCCATGCCGACATGGTGGGCTATTCCTTCGTGCAGACCGCCGCCGACATGGACCAGCTGGTGGCGGCCCTCGCCAAACGGAATGCGGCAGGGCTTGGCATCGTCGCCAAGATCGAGACCCGGCGCGCGGTGCAGAATCTGCCCGCCATCATCGTGCACGGGGCGGGGCGTCATCCCCTGGGCGTGATGATCGCGCGCGGTGACCTGGCGGTGGAAATCGGCTACGAGCGGCTGGCGGAAATCCAGGAGGAAATCCTGTGGTTGTGTGAGGCGGCCCACGTGCCTGTGATCTGGGCCACCCAGGTGCTGGAAGGGCTGGTCAAGCGCGGCCAGCCCTCCCGCGCCGAGATCACCGACGCCGCCATGGCGGAGCGCGCCGAATGCGTGATGATCAACAAGGGGCCGTTCGTGCTGGACGCCATCGCGCTGCTCGACGACGTGGTGGCACGCATGCAGGCCCACCAGCAGAAGAAGATGGCGCGGCTGCGGGCCTTGCATTGGTAACGCGCACCGCCCGCGCGAATCGCAGCCGAAGCGGACCCCGCGCGATGCTTTCGGGGCCCCTGCGAGCCGCCGAGTAGCGCAGGCGGTCCGGGGAAGTAGCGAGCACTGTTTGAGCGCGTGGCCGCGCAGCGGATCGCGCGAGTTGCGCAGCGGCCCCGGACCGGCGAGCAACGCAGGGAAGTCGACCAACGGGAGACCGGCGACCGGGGTGTCCTTCTTTTTGATCCCTTTTTCTTGGACAAGCAAGAAAAAGGGACTGCCCCGCCGGGGCACATCCGGCCCGAAATCAAACTGCGCGCAGCGCACCGAATTCCCGCAAGCATCAACACGTAAGCTTGAGCCTTTGCTTCAAAGCTGCGCCTCTATCCGCCTGCACAAATCCTTCAGCACCTTGATGCGCGCGTAGTGCTTGTCCTCCGCTTCCACGAGCACCCACGGCGCGAGCTCGGTGCTGGTGCGGTCGATCATGTCGCATGCGGCGCGCTGGTAGGCGTCCCACTTCGCGCGGTTGCGCCAGTCCTCGGGCGTGATCTTGTATTTCTTGTAGCCGGTCTTCTCGCGCGCCCGGAAGCGGGCGAGCTGTTCGCGGTGACTGATGGCGAGCCAGTACTTGGCCACCAGGATGCCGCTCATGGTGAGCTCCGTCTCGAAATCGTTGATCTCGCCATAGGCGCGCAGCCATTCCGCGGGCGTGGCGAAACCTTCCACCCGTTCCACCAGCACCCGCCCGTACCAGGAACGGTCGAAGATCGCGATCCGGCCCCGGGGCGGAACATGGCGCCAGAAACGCCACAGATAGGGATGGGCACGTTCCTCCTCGGTGGGCGCGGCAATGGGAATGACACGGTAGATGCGCGCATCCAGCGCGGCGGTGATGCGCCGGATGGTGCCGCCCTTGCCGGCGGCGTCGCGCCCCTCGAAGATCACGATCATCCGCTGGCCCGAGGCCTTGATACCGGCCTGCATCTTGGCCAG
>JBBFMG010000019.1:0-15818 GCA_037478575.1 Burkholderiales bacterium
CGCTGCGGCCTGTTCCAGTGCCTTGGTTTCCAGGGCGTTCTTGTCCGGGGCGTAGATCAGGCGCTCGAGCTGGGGCCGGAATTCCTCCGGCAGCTCGAAGCGGCTCAGGGTCTCCACCCAGCGCGCGAGCTGCGCCGCCTGCTGACGCTTGCGCTCCTCGGCGGCGAGGGCTGCACGCAATGCCTCCGGCGGGGCAGGTTTATAGCGGCCGCGTCCCTTGCGGTAGAAATACATGGGCGCGCCGTGCAGGCTAAGCAGGATCGCCGCGCGTTCCACCGGCGTGGGCTCGCGGCCGAAGTAATCCCGCGCGAGCGTTGCGTAGTCGAATTCCTCGCTGCCCGCGGCCTCCCACAGGAAATCCCGGTCCATCTCGGCGGCGAGCTTTTGCGCCGCTTCCATGAAGCCCGGAAGGCCCGGCTCCTGGAACTGGAACAGCACGTCCGCGGCCTTCACCTTGGCGCGCCGGCCGTGCTGGGCCTCGATCTGCAGCGAGCTGCCGTTGTCGGCGAGAATGGTGCCCACACGGAACTGGCCATCCTCGAAATAGAAGGCATACATGGTCGGAACTGCCGCAAAAAAGGGGGGCAAGTTTACCGGAGGCGGCAGGGGCCAGGAAGCCTCAGCCGCGGTGCAGCAGCATTTCCAGCACTGCCTTGCTGCCCACGTAGGCGAGCAAAAGCGCACTGAAACCGGCCAGGCTCCAGATCAGGGCCGTGCGCCCGCGCCAGCCATAGATGCGCCGGCCCAGCAGCAGCGCGCCGTAGATGAACCAGGACAGGAGCGCGAACACCGTCTTGTGCTGGGTGAAATAGCCAAAGGACAGGGGCTTGCCGAACAGCTCCTCGGAAAACAGCATGCCGCTGGCGAGGGTGAGCGTGAGCAGCACGAAGCCGGCGCCGATGATGCGGAACAGAAGCCGCTCCATGGTCATGAGGGGCGGCAAGCCGGCCAGCGCCTCGGGCTCGCGCGCATGCAGGCGTTTTTCCGCCAAAGCCATGACCATGCCGTGCAGGGCGGCGATGGTGAACAGGGCATAGGCGAGGAAAGCCGCCGCGAAATGGGCCTGGAACAGCACGTTGGCCCCGTAGGGCAGGACGTGGGTTTGGCGCACGAGCAGGGGCATGAGGGCGCCGGCGGCGGCGACGGGCAGCACCACCGGGTGCAGCGCCTGCAGGTGGTAGCGCACGCTGGTGGCGGCATAGAGCAGCAGCGTCACCCAGGTGATGGCCGACAGGGCGTTGCCCACGCCGATGTTCATGCCCTGGGCGGTGAAGATGGAGCTGTAGAGCAGCCCGCCGTGGAGCAAAAGGGGCGGGATGAGCAGCAGCGGCAGGCCCGGCCCGCCGGCCTCCTGAGCCTGGGCCGCGCGCCGGCGGCAGTACCAGGCGAGTCCGCCGTAGAGGAGGGCGGTGAGGATGGACAGAACGGCCAGGGGCATCGGGTGTAAAATGATTGCGCTGCGGCGATTATAGCCCAGCACGCCGCATCCCCAGCCGATTCCATCCCATGCTCGATACCCTCACCAGCCGGCTGTCCGGTCTCATCAAGAATCTGCGTGGCCAGGCGCGCCTGACCGAGGACAACATCGCCGACGCTCTGCGCGAGGTGCGCCTGGCGCTCCTGGAGGCGGACGTGGCCCTGCCCGTGGTCCGGGACTTCATCGCCCACGTGAAGGAGCGGGCGCTGGGCCGCGAGGTGATCGGCTCCCTCACCCCGGGCCAGGCGCTGATCCAGGTGGTGCACGAGGAGCTGACCCGGCTCATGGGCGAGCACAATGCCGCCCTCAATCTGGCCACCACGCCGCCGGCGGTGATCCTCATGGCCGGCCTGCAGGGCTCGGGCAAGACCACCACCAGCGCCAAGCTGGCGCGCCTGCTCAAGGAGCAGAAGAAGAAAGTCCTGCTGGTGAGCTGTGACGTCTATCGTCCCGCCGCCATCGAGCAGTTGCGCCAGCTCGCGCGGCAGCTGCAGGTGGATTTCCACGAGGCGCCCGCCGGCGCCCGCCCGGTGGAGATCGCCCGGCAGGCCCTCGATTACGCCCGCACGCACTACTACGACGTGGTGATCGTGGATACCGCGGGCCGGCTCGCCATCGACCAGGAGATGATGGACGAGATCCGCGCCCTGCACGAGGTGCTCAAGCCCATCGAGACCCTGTTCGTGGTGGATGCCATGCAGGGACAGGATGCGGTCAATGTGGCGCGCGCCTTCAACGAGGCGCTGCCCCTCACCGGCGTGGTGCTCACCAAGCTCGACGGCGATGCCCGCGGCGGTGCGGCGCTTTCCGTGCGCGCCGTCACGGGCAAGCCCATCAAGTTCGTGGGCGTCTCGGAAAAGCCCACCGGCCTGGAACCCTTCCACCCGGAACGCATGGCTTCGCGCGTGCTGGGCATGGGGGACGTGCTGTCCCTGATCGAGGAGGCGCGTCGCCAGGTGGATCAGGCCGAGGCGGCCCGGCTCGCCAAAAAGCTCAAGACCGGCAAGGGGTTCGATCTCGAGGACTTCCGCGCCCAGTTGCAGCAGATGCAGAAGATGGGCGGGCTGTCCGCGCTGCTGGAGAAGCTGCCGGGCAACCTGGCCCAGGCGGCCCAGGGTCAGCAGCTGGACGACCGGCTGCTGCGGCGCATCGAGGGCATCATCAATTCCATGACCCCCGAGGAACGCGCCAATCCCGCCATCCTCAAGGCCTCACGCAAGCGCCGCATCGCCGCGGGAGCCGGCGTGCAGGTGCAGGACGTGAACCGCCTCCTCAAGCAGTTCGAGGACATGCAGAAGATGATGAAGTCCCTGAGCAAGGGCGGCCTGGGTAAGATGCTGCGCGGGATGAAGGGCCTGTTTCCCGGCATGTGAGGCGCTTTGCGCATTCCGGGCCTGGCCCCGGGGTGCGGACGCTGGGCCGTCGGGGGCGGTCCGTTACCTGCTTTTCGCCTCTTTCATCCGCTTTCTGATGTCTTCCAGGGTCTGCCGCGCCTGGGGCTGATCGCCCGCCAGCTGGACGGCGTGCTGCGCGGCCTCCAGGGCTTCCTTCCAGCGTTTCTGTTGCGCCAGGGCCCAGGCCAGGTTGTTGTAGGCCGCCCACTCCCGGGGATGATCCCGGGTGACCTGACGGAACGCCGCTTCCGCTTCCCGCCAGTCGCCCAGCGCGGCGGCGGTGTTGCCCAGGCCCATGCGCGCCAGCCGGTTGCCCGGCCAGCGTGACAGGGCGGTGCGGTAAGCCTCGTGCGCCGCGGCCGTCTGGCCGACTTGTTCCAGGGCCAGCGCGGCCTGGACATAGGTGTCCTCGCGCGCCGTGGCCGGCAGCCGCGCAGGCGGCAGGGCCAGCATGGCCCAGTAGCCGCTGCGCGCCCAAGTGTGCTCGAAGGTGGCAAGGGGCATCACCTCGCGCCGGGTGAGTCCCGAACGCAGCACGATTTCCTCCCGGGGCAGGTCGTAACCCACCGCCACCGCGTAGTGCCACAGGGGCAGCACGGATAGTCCCAGGTTCTGGAGCACGATCACCGGCGTGCCCGCGGCGATTTCGGCGAGCAGGTCGGCGAGGGAGGGCGCAAGGGGATAGGCGATGAGTCCCTCGCGCCGGGTGGCGGCCAGCATTTCCACCTGCAGGCTGCCCTGCCGCTCCGGCACATACACCCGCGGCGTGAGCGCGTCCGGGGTCACCGGCCGGCCCGCCGCCGTGAGCGCCATGGCCAGCGATGCCGGGCCGCACTGATGGGTTTCCTGGGGAAAGAAGGGGACTTGCTCCAGTTCCACCCGGGCAGGCAGGGCCGGCGGGGCCGCGCGCAGGCGGGCGAGTTCCGGCGTGCCGGCGCAGCCGGTAAGGCCCGCCAGAAGCAAAAGGCCCGCGCACAGGCGGGCCGAATGGGTAAGGCGCAGGATGCCGCGCAAGGATCAGCGCACGGAGCGCGTGAAGGGGAAGACCTTGGTGAAGCCCAGGATGTCCGTGATGAGGAGCACGAGGAAGATGAACACGATCACGCCCAGCACATCGCCGCCCGCGGGCACTTCGTCCAACTTGCCTGCGATCTGGGCCACTTCCTCGTCGGTGAGGGCCGCCACCCGCTGCTTCGCTTCGGCGACGTCCACCCCGCGGGCTTCCAGCGCGGCGCGCACATCGGCGCGCTCCAGCAGCCCCAGCACGCGCTCCCGCTCGGCGCTGCCGCGGGCGATCTGCTCGGTGCTCACCAGGCCGGCCTGGGCGGTCTGCAAAGGCAGGGTGACCACCAGGATGAGGGCAAGGGCGATACGGCTCGTGATACGCAGAAAACGGCTGGACATGGCGTGTTCCTTTCCTAGTTTGAGGTGACGGAAATTTTAGCCGGGGCGCAAAGCGGAAGGATTACGGTCTGTTCATGTCAATGCAAGCTGCGCAGGCTGTGCACCAGTTGTGCCACCAGTTCCGGTTCCAGGTCCAGCCCCAGCTCGTCCCCCGGATTGAGGACGATGCCGAAGCCGGGTTCCATGCGCTCCAGCACCCAGCGGAATTCCGTGAGAATGCCGCCGCGGAATTCCGGGTAGTGTTCCAGGAAGGGCTTGGCGCGCTCCGGGCTGGTGAACAGCACCAGTACCGACAGACCCGCCGCCTCGTCCCGCACCACCAGCGGCTGGGCGCGGGTGGAGCGCTGGATGCCGCCGGGGGCCGTATCGTCCCTGACCGGCATGAATACCTGCGCGTCCACCAGCTGTTTCATGAACACCTCGCTGTCCGTCTGCCCGGTCTGGGCGGCGTAGAGCTGGCGTTCCAGGTCGTTTCTGAGATCCGCTTCGTCCACAGGCCCTCCTTGTCCATGGCGCGTAAGGGGCCCCTCAGGCGTGGCCGCCCCCGCTGACTTCCGCCAGGAGCTGCGCGCCGCGGGGCGACAGGCACAGATGCACCAGATTCTGCTCGTCCGTGCTGAGATCCACCAGCCCCGACTGCCGCAGCCGCGCCAGCCGCTCGTTGACGAACTCCTTGGCCGGCGGGTTGGCGGTGAGGCTGCTCAGGTTGTCATAGACGGAGCCGCCCTGGGCCACGGCCCGGAGAATTTCCACATCGGTCGCGTTGAACCCCGCGCGGAAGAAGTCTTCTACGCTGGCCGGTGCCGCGCTCACCGGCTCGGGGCTGGTGCGGCCCGCCTTAGCGAACAGCCGGTTGGCCACCGCCTCGAACACGCGCCGCGAGAGCAGCACGTAGAGCAGGCAGAAACCGGCGAACACGAACACCGCCAGGGGACGGGTGCGGCCGAATTCCAGCAGATTGCTGGACGTCATGTTGAGGAACAGGGGCACGGTGAGGGCGGCGACGATGCCCAGCACCACGTATTTCGCGAGCTCCCGCCCGCTGCTGCCCTCGGCCAGGAAGAAATTGGCAAGACCCGCGAGAATGCCGGCGCTCACCATGACGGTGAACACCGTCACCATGTAGGGATCGAACAGTTGGGTGGATGTGGTTTCCATGGCGCCCCCTGTCAGCGCGCCGGCGGGCGCAGCCGCGTCGCGAGATTGTCCACCAGACGACGCGAAGCGAGCACGAACAGGAGACAGAAGCCGGCGAACACGAACAGGTCGATGGGGCGCGTTCGGGCCATGGCCAGCAGATCGCTGGAAATCATGTTGAGGAACAGGGGCACCGTGAGTGCCGCCACCATGCCCAGGACGATGTACCGCAAAAGCTCGCGGGCTGCGATGCCCGGCGCGCGCACGCTCAGGAAATAGTTGGCCAGCCCGCCCAACAGACCCGTGAACAGCATGATGGCGAACAGCAGCAGCAGATAGCCGTCGAGGGTGATGCTGCCAGCGGTCATCTGCAGCGAACCCTGCAATTCCATCGTCCTCCTCCTTTTTTGGTCATGGGACGGCGAGAGGATAGCAACGCCGGGGCGCGCACGCCATGCCTCAAGTCGCCAGCCAGCGCTCCGCGAGCCGCACCCAGTAGGCAGCGCCGATGGGCAGGGCGGCATCGTTGAAATCATAGCGGGGATTGTGCAGGGTGCAGCCGCCCTCCCCCGGCCCGTTGCCAAGCCAGACATAGCAGCCCGGCCTTTCCCGGAGCATGTAGGCGAAGTCTTCGGCGCCCATGGAGGGCGGCAGGTCGGTGCGCACCTGGGCTTCCCCCACCACCTCGGCTGCCACCTGCCGGCAGAATGCCGCCTCGCGCAGGCTGTTGACGGTGGCGGGGTAGCCCCGCCGGTAATCCACCTGGGCCTGCATGCCGTGGGCCTGGGCGATGCCGGTGGCCATGCGTTCGATGGCGGCTTCCAGCTGTGCCTGGACCTCGGGACGCAGGGTGCGCACCGTGCCGCCCAGTACGGCCTGCGGGGGAATCACGTTGTAGGCTTCCCCGGCATGGAAGCGCGTCACCGACAGCACCGCCGCATCCAGGGGCGCGCACTCCCGGCTGATGAGCCCCTGCAGGGCCTGCACCAGCGCCGCGCCGGCCAGCACCGGGTCGCGTCCCTGGTGGGGCATGGCGGCATGGGCGCCGTGGCCGCGCAGGATGATGTCGAACTGGTCGGTGCTCGCCATCACCGGCCCGCTGTGCACGGCGATCTGCCCCACGGGCAGCCCCGGCCAGTTGTGCAGCCCGAACACGGCATCCATGGGGAAGCGCGTGAACAGCCCGTCCTCGATCATGGCGCGGGCGCCGCCTTCCCCCTCCTCGGCGGGCTGAAAGATGAAATACACCGTGCCATCGAATTCCCGTGTGGCCGCGAGATATTCCGCCGCCGCCAGGAGCATGGCCGTGTGGCCGTCGTGACCGCAGGCGTGCATGCGACCGGGGTGGCGGGAACGATGGGGGAAGGTGTTTTCCTCCTCGATGGGCAGAGCGTCCATGTCGGCGCGCAGGCCGATGGCCCGCGGCGAGCGTCCCGCCCGCAGCACCCCCACCACACCCGTGCCCGCGAGGCCCCGGTGCACCTCGATGCCGGCTTTCTCCAGCACGCGCACCACCAGATCGGCAGTGCGATGTTCCTCGAAGGCGAGCTCCGGGTGGGCGTGCAGCTCGTGACGCAGGGCCACCAGGCGGGGAAGTTCAGACTGGATACGGGCAGGGATCTGCATGGGTCGGCAATCGCAGAAAATCGGGTGAAGCCGCCCTACACCCGCGGTTCGGGGCCAGGCGCAGGGTCGGGTTGACGGCACCGGTTCATTATCCCAGATCCTTCCGGCAGGCAGGACTTCTCGACGCTGGCCGCGGGAAGCCGGCGCGTTTTTTGGCCAGAGCCTCCGCATGTCTCACAGCGGCATGCGGGATTGTTCAGACTTGCCCGCAAACGGCGGCGCTGAGGCCTGCTAGCGCCGGGGCCCTTTGGCCGCGGCCTTGTGCGGCGTGCGCACGCCCTCCGGCCGGCGGCCGGTGCCCGGCGGCTGCCAGGCCGGCACCAGGTGGTGCTTGCCGTTGCCGATCAGGTCGGCGCGGCCCATGCGCTTCAGAGCCTCCCGCAGCAGCGGCCAGTTCTCCGGATCGTGATAGCGCAGGAAGGCCTTGTGCAGTCTGCGCACCCGCCCCTGGCGCACCGTGTTGACCGGCACCCGCCATTTCAGTCCCTTCAGGGGGTTGAGGCCGGTGTGGTACATGGTGGTCGCCAGCGCCATGGGCGTGGGCAGGAAAGTCTGCACCTGGTCCAGCCGGAAACCGTTGCGTTTCAGCCACAGGGCAAGCTTGAGCATGTCTTCGTCCGTCGTGCCCGGATGGGCTGCGATGAAGTAGGGGATCAGATACTGCTCCTTGCCCGCTTCCTTCGAGAAGCGGTCGAACAGCTGCCGGAACCGCTCATAGCTGCCGATGCCCGGCTTCATCATGTGGGCGAGGGGGCCGGGCTCGGTGTGCTCGGGCGCGATCTTGAGATAGCCGCCCACGTGGTGCATGGCGAGCTCGCGGATGTATTCGGGCGAGCGCACCGCGAGATCGTAGCGGATGCCGGAACCGATCAACACCTTCTTCACGCCCGGGAGGGCGCGTGCCTTGCGGTAGAGGGAGATGAGCGGCCCATGGTCCGTGTTCAGGTTGTGGCAGATGTCCGGGAACACGCAGGACAGGCGCCGGCAGGCGGACTCGATGGTCGGGCTTTTGCAGGCCATGCGGTACATGTTGGCGGTGGGGCCGCCCAGGTCCGAAATGACGCCGGTGAAGCCCGGGGTCCGGTCGCGGATCTCTTCGATCTCGCGCAGGATGGAGGCCTCCGAGCGGCTCTGGATGATGCGCCCCTCGTGCTCGGTGATGGAGCAGAAGGTGCAGCCGCCGAAGCAGCCGCGCATGATGTTCACCGAGAAGCGGATCATCTCCCAGGCGGGAATGCGCGCATCGCCGTAGGCTGGGTGGGGCCGGCGCGCATAGGGCAGGCCGTAGACGTAATCCATCTCCGGCGTGGTGAGGGGAATGGGCGGCGGATTGAGCCACACGTCCCGGTCGCCATGGGCCTGCACCAGGGCACGGGCATTGCCGGGATTGGATTCCAGATGCAGGGTGCGCGAAGCGTGGGCGTAGAGCACGGGGTCATGGGCCACTTGCTCGAAGGCAGGCAGCCGGATCACCGTGCGGCCGCGGTCGGCCCGCTGCCGATGGAGCCGGATGACCCGGGGCGCGGAGGCAGCCGGCGGCGCCTGCGTTGGTGGGGCCGTGTCCGGCGCCGCACAGGCAGTGGGGGCGGGCGTCATGGCATAGGGGTCCGGATGCGCGATCAGCGGGCCGGGGGTGTCCACTTCGGTGGAATCGATCACCATCCAGTCCGCCCCCGGCAGCCAGCCGCGGGGACGAACGAAGGCCGTGCCCCGCAGATCCGTGATGGTCTCGATGGACTCGCCCCGGGCCAGGCGGTGGGTGAGTTCCACCAGGGCGCGCTCGGCATTGCCATAGAGCAGGATGTCGGCCTTGGCATCCACCAGCACCGAGCGGCGCACCTTGTCCGACCAGTAGTCGTAATGGGCGATGCGGCGCAGGCTGGCCTCGATGCCGCCGATGACGATGGGGACGTCCGGATAGGCTTCCCGGCAGCGCTGGGCATAGACGATCACCGCCCGGTCCGGACGCCGGTTGGGCTCGCCGTGGGGCGTGTAGGCATCGTCGGAGCGGATGCGCCGGTCCGAGGTGTAACGGTTGACCATGGAATCCATGTTGCCCGCCGTGACCCCGAAATACAGCTTGGGCCGGCCCAGGGCGCGGAAAGGCTCGGCGGAGCGCCAGTCCGGCTGGCTGATGATGCCGACGCGGAAGCCCTGGGCCTCCAGCAGGCGGCCCACCAGGGCCATGCCGAAGCTTGGGTGGTCGATGTAGGCATCGCCCGTGACGAGGATGACATCGCAGGCATCCCAGCCCAGCGCTTCCATTTCGGCGCGGCTCATGGGCAGGAAGGGTGCGGTGCCGAAGCGCCTGGCCCAGTAGGGGCGGTAGCGCATCAGCGGTTTGGGTTCGGCAAAGGGCGGATTCATCGGCGGATTTTACCGTTTTCAGGGGCACGGACCGGGTAAAGACCCCGCGGGCATGTCGCGGTTCCCCGGGGCCGAATGGTAAACTGCGGGCAAACCATCCGTTTTTCTACCCGAATCCACGAGGGAGCCATCATGCAACTGCCCCTGCAGGTCACATTCCGCGACATTCCCCATTCCGATGCCATCGAGACCGCCATCCGGGAAAAGGCGGACAAACTCGACCGCTTCTACGACCGCATCATGGCGGTGCGCGCGGTGGTGGGCACCATCCAGCGGCACCACCGCCAGGGCAAGCTCTACAACATCCGTCTGGACATCACCGTGCCCGGCGGCGAGATCGTCATCAACCGCGACAAGGCGGAAGACATCTATGTGGCCATCCGCGACGCCTTCGACGCCGCCAGGCGCAAGCTGGAGGATTTCGCGCGCAGGCAGCGGGGCGAGATCAAGACCCACGAAGTGGAAAGCCGCGGCCGCATCGCCCGCCTGTTCCCGGAGGAGGGCTATGGCTTCATCGAGACGGCCACCGGCGAGGAGCTCTACTTCCACCGCTTCAACGTCGTGCATCCGGACTTCGAGCACCTCCAGGTGGGCGACGAGGTGAGCTTCCTGGTGGAGACCGCAGACGAAGGTCTCCAGGCCAACCGCGTGCACAAGGCGGGCTGAGCGCACCTGACGGTCGGTGCTGAGGCGCCATGGGACGGGAAGCCGGCGCGCGTTACACCCGCACGGCCATCGGCCTGCACTGGTTGATGGCGGTGGGCCTGGCCGGCACCTTCCTGCTGGGCCTCTCTATGCACGAGCTGCCGCCGAGTCCCCAGCGGCTCAGGCTCTACGCCTGGCACAAGTGGGCCGGTGTCACCCTGTTCCTGCTTGCGCTGCTGCGGCTTCGCTGGCGTCTTGCCCATCGTCCACCGCCGCTTCCCGTCATGCCCGCCTGGCAACGCCTGGCGGCGCAATGGGTGCACGGCCTGCTCTACCTGCTCATGTTCGCCGTTCCCCTCTCGGGCTGACTGATGAGTTCCGCCAAGGGATTCCAGACCGTCTGGTTCGGCATCCTGCCGCTGCCTGACCTGGTGGGCCGGGACAAGGCGCTGGGAGATGCCCTCACCGTGCTCCACCGCGCGCTCAATTACCTTTTCCTCGGGCTCGTGGTGGTGCACGTGGCTGCCGCCCTCAAGCACCAGTTCCACGACCGGGATGGCCTCATGCTGCGCATGCTGCCCGGACGGGCGGGGAGGCGGGGATGAAGGCTTGGCTTTTTGTGCTGGCGGGGCTGCTGGCGGGGCCGGCGGCGGCGCTGCAATACGACACGCTGGTGGCGGAGGAAACCCGCATCGGCTTTATCTATCGCCAGATGAGCGTGCCGGTGGAAGGCGCCTTTCGGCAGGTGGGCGGATCCCTCGTCTTCGACCCGGCCAGACCGGAGGCCACCCGCGGCGAGATCACGGTCGCAGTCGGCGCCATCGATACCGGCTCGCCGGAAGGGGACGAGGAGGCCCGCGGCCGCCTGTGGTTCGATGCCCTGCACCATCCCGTGGCGCGCTTCCTGGTGCAGAAAGTGAAGGCAACAGGCGCTGACCGTTTCGAGGTGGGCGGCACGCTCACCATCAAGGGCCGCAGCCGGGCACTGGTCCTGCCTGTCACGGTCCGCACGAGTGGCAGGCGCGCGGTGGCGGAGACCCGCTTCGTGCTGCGGCGCCTGGATTTCGCCGTCGGCGAGGGACTGTGGGCCGATGTCTCGACCGTGGCCAACGAAGTGGAAGTGCGTGTCCGGCTCGTGCTCGCCGCGTCCAGTTCATCCTGAACCCTGCTGTCCGTCGGAAAGGAGGAAAGTCCATGAAGCGTCTGCTTTCCCTGTTGCTCCTGATCGCCGGCCCCGCGCTGGCGGCACCCGAAACCTTTGTCATCGACCCGGCCCACACCGCGCCCTGGTTCTCCTACAACCATCTGGGATTTTCCACCCAGACCCACCGCTTCGACCGGGTAAGTGGCAAGGTCGTGCTGGACCGCGCCGCGCGGTCTGCCAGTGTCGAGGTCAGCATCGATGCCAAGTCCGTGAACACCGGCTATCCCCTGTTCAATGAGCACATCCAGGGGGAGGACTTCTTCGACACGGCGCGTCATCCGGTCATCACTTACCGGTCCACCCAGGTGCGCTTCGAGGGTGACCGGCCGGTGGCGGTGGACGGGCTGCTCACCATCAAGGGCGTGACGAGGCCGGTCACGCTGGAGATCACCCATTTCCACCAGGCCATGAACCCCATCCGCAAGAAGGAGGCGATTGGCGCCAACGCGGTGGCGAGCGTGAAACGGTCGGACTTCGGCATGGGCAAGTTCGCGCCCGGCGTGTCGGACGAGGTCAGGCTCGACATTGCGCTGGAGGCGCTGAAGGAATAGGGCGCCTGCCGGAGGCAGCCGGGGTGGGCGGCGGTCAGGCCTCTACCGAGCGGGCCAGGGCTTCCAGCGCCTGCGCCTCGTCGCGGCTGAGGCTGCGCCCCGGCCAGGGAACGAGGCCGGGCACGCGGGCCCGGTAGCGGCGGTAGGCCTCGCCGTAGAGGGCGATGAGCTTGTTCTCTTCCAGCCGGCTGCCGACGATCAGATAGAGCGTGACGATGACGGCCGTGGTGAGCCAGGCCGCGTTCATGTCGCGCGTCCACAACACGAGCAGTCCCAGGGCGTACCAGGGATGGCGCACGTGGCGATGCAGGGGCGACAGGGTGAAGGCCTCCCGTTGGTCATCCGGACCGACACCGCGCCGCAACTGGGCCAGGCCCAGAAAGGTGGCGCCGTCATACCAGCGGGTGCTCCAGGCGAAACCGGCGAGGGCCAGGATCAGCGCCGGCCAGGCGATCCAGCCGGGCACCTGCCACAGCACCGGACCGTCGAAGCGCCAGGCAAGCCACAGGGGCGGCATGAGCAGGACGATAGCCACCAGATTGAAGAGCAGCCGGTAGGCGGGCAGCAGGCCCGGCCAGTGCCGCCCGACCCATTGCTTGCAGGCGCGTCCGGCCAGCCAGGAATGCAGCGCCCCGTAGGCGAGCCAGGCCGTGGCGATCAGGACCAGCTCCGCCATCAGTGCTGCAGGGCGCCGTAGAGCCGCGCGTAGAGGCCATCGCCGCGGATGAGTTCCTCGTGGCGGCCCTCCTCCACGATCTGGCCATTCTCGAACACCAGCGCACGGTCCGCCTGTTTCACCGCAGACAGGCGATGGGCGATGATGAGGGTGGTACGCCCGCGCAGGAATTCGGCCAGCGCCGCATGCAGACGGGCTTCCGTCTCGGCGTCCAGGGCGGAGGTGGCCTCATCCAGGATGACCACCTGCGGGTCCGACAGGACCAGGCGGGCGATGGCCAGACGCTGGCGCTGGCCGCCTGACAGGCGCACGCCCTGGCGGCCCACCACGGTGTCCAGACCCTTGGGCATGGCCCGCACGGTATCGGCGAGCTGGGCCACCTCCAGGGCGCGCCACAGCTGCGCGTCCGAAAGTTCGCGGCCCAGGGTGAGATTCATGCGCACCGTTTCGTTGAACAGGGCCGGATGCTGCAGCACCGTGCCCACGTGGGAGCGCACCACGTCCAGCCCGATTTCCGTCACGGGCACGCCGTCGAACTTCACCGTGCCGGACTGGGGTGTATAGAGTCCCAGGATCACCTGCACCAGGGTGGACTTGCCGCCGCCGGAGGCGCCCACCAGCGCCACCTTCTCCCCCGGTGTAATGGCGAGGGAGACACCGTTGAGCACCGGTGTGTCGCCGTAGCTGAAATAAACGTCCTCCACCTCCACCCCCACGGTGCGCTTGCCCAGGAAAGGATTCTTCAGGTGGGGATAGACGGGCTCTTCTTTCAGGCGCAACAGCTCGTTCACCCGCGCCAGTGCCGCCTTGGCCCCGTAGTAGGCGTACTGGATGCCCAGCACTTCCTGCACCGGCCCCATCATGAACCAGAGATAGCCGAACACCGCCATCATCTGGCCGATGGACAGACCGGAATAGAGCACCATCAGCATGGCCAGGGCGCGGAACACGTCGAAACCGAACAGGAATACCAGGAAGGACAGGCGGCCTGCCGCATCCGACTTCCAGGAGAAGGCGGCGGTATGGGTGCGGATGCCCCGCGCCCGGTCGATCACCTGGGCGATGTAGTGACGCTCGCGGTTCATCGCCCGGATTTGGTGGATGGCGTCCAGGGTTTCCGTGAGGGACTGCTGGAACACCTCGAAGGCGCGATTCTCCCGCTTCTTGAGCTCCTTCACGCGCTTGCCCAGCACCATGGTGAAGTAGATCACCGCCGGGTTGAGCAGCAGGATGAACAGCGCCAGTTTCCAGTGCATCCACAGCAGCACCACCGCCGTCCCCAGGATGGAGAGCACCGCCACCACGAACTTGGAAACGGATGCGCCGATGAAGCTGTCCACCGCGTCCAGATCCTTCACCAGATGGGAGGCGACCGTGCCACTGCCCAGGGTTTCGTATTCGGACAGGGCGATGCGGGACAGGCGCAGAAGCAGCTGCTCGCGCAGGTGATACACCACGTCCTTGGCGACCAGCACGAACTGGCGGGCCTGCCAGACGCCCAGCACCAGGGCCGTCAGACGCAGGAGCAGGGTGAGGGCAAGCGCCGTCAGGATATAGAACACCGGTCCATGCCACGCCGCGGGGGTGACGCGGTCGATCAGGGCCAGCATGGGTCCCGGCTTGTGCAACAGCACCTCGTCCACCATGAGCGGCATGAGCAGGGGAATGGGCACACTGGCCAGCGCGGCCAGGATCGCCACGCCGTGGGCCAGCAGGAGCTCGCGCCGGTGCTCGGCGATGAGCGCCAGGATGGAAGACCAGGTGAAACCTCTGCGGGGCATGCTTTACTGCACCAGCCGCATATCCTCGACCACCACCATCTGACGCGGCACGTCGCCGGAAAAGGGGCCGCCGGGGCCGGTGGGCAGTTGGGCGATGCGGTCCACCACCTCCTCGCCCCGCACCACCCGTCCGAACACGGCATAACCCCAGCCGCGCAGGGTCGGCGCACTGTGGTTGAGGAAGTCGTTGTCGCGCACGTTGATGAAAAACTGCGCCGTGGCCGAGTGGGGATCCATGGTGCGCGCCATGGCCACCGTGTAGCGCTCGTTGCGCAATCCGTTGTTGGCCTCGTTGGGAATGGGAGCGTCGGTGGGTTTTTCCCGGAAGTGCGTGTCGAAACCGCCGCCCTGGATCATGAAGCCGTCGATCACCCGGTGGAAAATTGTGCCGTTGTAGTGACCCCGTTTCACGTAGCGCAGAAAGTTCTCCACCGTTTTGGGCGCCTTGTCCGGATAGAGCTCGATGGTCACCGTGCCCATACTGGTTTTCATTTCCACCACCGGGTTGGCATTAGCGGCGCCGAAGGCGAAGAGCAGGCCGAACAGGCCCAGAAGAAACCGGCGTCCCATGGGAAAACTCCTGCGGAAAAAACCCCTATTCTAGGGCCCGGCGGGGGCTGGCGCGAGACGCACTTGGCAATCCGCCGGCGATGGTTTATCCAGAATGAGGGCATGTCCCTGACGGGCATGCCGTCCCTTCCTCCCTGGAGAATGTTCCATGCCACGATGGATCATGGCCCTGGTGCTCGGCCTGCTGGTCGCCCTGCCCGTCCGCGCCGATCCCTCTGCCGGCTATCCCTTCCTGGGTTTCGACGAAGGCCTGGCGCGGGCGCGGCAGACGGGCAAGCCCCTGTTCATCTATTTCGGCCGCTTCGGCTGCGCCTGGTGTGACGAGGTCAACCGCAAGACCTTCGTGGATCCTGCCCTGAGGGATCTCTACACCCGCCATTACGTGCTGGTCTATGTGGATGCGGAAAGCGGCCGCCGCCTGCGCCTGCCCAGCGGCGAGCGCATCACCGAGGCCGAGTTGGGTGTGCGTCTGCATGCCTTCGCCACCCCCCTGTTCCTCTACCTGCTGCCGGATGGCAGGGAGGTGGCACGCATTCCAGGCATCCAGACCGTGGAGGATTTCCGCAACTACGACCGTTATGTGCGCGAAGGCCACTACCGCAGCCAGACCCTGACCGAATTCCTGCGGGGCCAGCCATGAGGTGGCTTGTCGCGCTGCTGGCCCTGGGCGCAGGGGGTGTGCATGCGCAATGGGAATTTTCTGCGCCGCTGGACGTAGTGCCCGGCGCGACGGCCTTCTTCCACGTGGAATCCGCCGGACGCAGGAACATTGCCGTTTCCGGCACCACGGTGGCAGTCGCCTGGGAGGACGACCGGGACGGGATCCCCCGCTGCCATGTCGCCTTGAAGGTGCTCGATGCCGACCACTTCGCGCCACCAGCCCGGCTGAGCGGAACCGGTGAATGTGCCGAACCCGTGGTGCATGCCGTGGCAGACGGGGCTTTCCTGGCCGGCTGGGAGGAAGCGGGCCGCGTGCGGGTGCGTCG
>JBBFMG010000020.1:0-15598 GCA_037478575.1 Burkholderiales bacterium
CCCTGCCCCATCCCCGCATGCACGAGCGGGCGTTCGTGCTGGCGCCGCTGGTGGAGATCGCGCCCGACTGCGTGATTCCCGGACGGGGCCCGGCAGCGGGTTTCCTGGAGCGCTGTCTGGACCAGGGAGTGGAACGCCTCGCGGCGTGAGCATGGGCGCCGGACTGCTGGAACGCGGCTATATCGTCGTGGAAGGCCCCATCGGCGCCGGCAAGACCAGTCTCGCCCGGCGCCTGGCGGAGCGTCTGGATGCCACCCTGGTGCTGGAAGGCGCCGAGGCCAATCCCTTCCTGCCGCGCTTTTACCGGGAGCCGGCACGTTTCGCCCTGGCGACCCAGCTGTTCTTTTTGTTCCAGCGGGTGGAGCAGGTGCGTGCCCTGGCGCAGCGCGATCTGTTCGCGCGTCCCGTGGTGGCGGACTTCGTGCTGGACAAGGATCCCCTGTTTGCGCGGCTCACCCTGGGCGACGACGAATTCCGCCTCTATCAGCAGATCTATGCCGCGCTCGAGCCGCAGCGGCCCAGCCCCGATCTGGTAATCTATCTGCAGGCCCCGGTGGACGTGCTTTTGGAGCGGGTGCGCAGCCGGGGCATCGACTACGAGCGGGCCATCGACCGTGACTATCTCGTCCGTCTGTCCGAAGCCTACGCGCAGTATTTCTACCACTACCAGGCCTCGCCCCTGATGATCGTCAACAGCGCCCACATCGATTTCGTCAACCAGCCCGCCGATCTGGATCTCCTGTTGGCGCGCCTGCCCCAGGTGCGTGGCCGGGAGTTCCTCAACCGGGGCGAGTGAACATGGGCCGTCTCACCCTCACCGCCCTGCAGAAAATGGCGCGCGCCGGCGAGCGCATCGCCAGCCTCACCTGCTATGACGCGAGCTTCGCGCGGCTGCTGGAGGCGGCCGGGGTGGACGTGCTGCTGGTGGGTGACTCCCTGGGCATGGTGCTGCAGGGCCGGGAGAGCACGCTGGCGGTGAGCCTCGAGGAAATGGAATACCACACGCGCTGCGTGGCGCAGGGTTCGAGCCGTGCCTTCATCGTCGCCGATCTGCCCTTCGGCAGTTATCAGGGCTCGCCACGGGAGGCCTTCGCCAGTGCCGCCCGCCTGATGCGGGCCGGCGCCCACATGGTCAAGCTGGAAGGGGGACGGGTCATGGCGGAAACCGTCCGCTTCCTGGTGGAGCGGGGCATTCCTGTGTGCGGGCATCTGGGGCTTTTGCCCCAGTCCGTGCACCAGGTGGGCGGCTACCGAGTGCAGGGACGGGAGGAAGGCGAGGCGGCGCGCCTGGTGGAAGATGCCCGCATCCTGGATGCGGCCGGGGTGGGCCTGTTGGTGCTGGAAATGACCACGCGCGCGCTGACCCGCCGGATCAGCGCCACGGTGGCCACACCCACCATCGGCATCGGTGCCGGCCCCGACTGCCATGGCCAGGTGTTGGTGCTCTACGACATGCTGGGCATCTACGGTGGCAGGGTGCCACGCTTCGCCCGCAATTTCCTCGAGGGTGCCGGCAGCATCGAGGCCGCCGTGGCGGCCTACGTGCGTGCCGTCAAAGACGGCAGCTTTCCCGCCCCGGAACACGGGTTCGACTGAACATGGAAGTGATCGCCACCATCCGCGCCCTGGACGAGCGCCTCATGCAGGCCGGCCGGGTGGCCTTCGTGCCCACCATGGGCAACCTGCACGAAGGGCATCTGGCCCTGGTGCGCCTGGCACGGGCGCATGGCGACACGGTGGTGGTGAGCATTTTCGTCAATCCCCTGCAGTTCGGTCCCAATGAGGACTTCCACAAGTACCCGCGCACCCTGGCCGAGGACTGCGCCAAGCTGGAAACCGTGGGCTGCGACGTGGTGTTCGCACCCACGGTGACCGAGATGTATCCCACGCCCCAGCAGACGGAAATCCTGCCGCCGCCGGTGGCCGACGAGCTGTGTGGGGCCTTCCGACCCGGGCATTTCCGGGGGGTGGCCACCGTGGTGGCCAAGTTGTTCAACATCGTGCAGCCCAGCGTGGCGGTGTTCGGCAAAAAGGATTACCAGCAGCTCTTCATCATCCGCAGCATGGTGCGCGAGCTCAATTTCCCCATCCAGATCCTGGCCGGGGAGACGGTGCGCGCCGAAGACGGTCTGGCCCTGTCCTCGCGCAATGCCTATCTGACACCCGCCCAGCGGGCGGAGGCGCCGCGCCTGTACCGCAGTCTCACGGCCGTGGCCGCCGCCCTCGCCCGGGGCGAACGGGACTATGCCGCGCTGGAGGCGAACGCGCGCCGGGAACTGGAGTCCAACGGCTGGCGGGTGGATTACGTTTCGGTGCGGGATGCGGTAACCCTGGCCGTTCCGGCGGGAAACCCGCCGGAACTGGTGGTGCTGGGCGCGGCCTGGCTGGGCGAGACCCGTCTCATCGACAATGTCGAGGTGGCGGCTTCCGGCACCCCCTCCGGGGCGGTATAATCCGCGTCCTTTTCGATATCTGCGACACGGGGGCCGACCATGCAACGGACCATGCTGAAATCGAAGCTGCACCGGGTGCGCGTGACGCATTCGGAACTGCACTACGAGGGTTCCTGCGCCATCGACGAAGCGCTCCTGGAAGCGGCCGACATCCGCGAATACCAGCAGATCGAGATCTACAACGTCACCAACGGCGAACGTTTCACCACCTATGCCATTCGCGCCGAGCGCGACTCCGGCATCATCTCGGTGAACGGTGCCGCGGCACACAAGGCCAAGCCGGGCGACATCATCATCATCGCCGCCTACGCCCAGTACAACGAGCTGGAGCTGCAGAAATACGCGCCCCAGCTGGTGTACGTGGACGAGCACAACCGGATCGTGGACCGGCGCGACAGGATTCCGGTGCAGATGGCCTGAGGCGCCGCGCAGGCAGAGGAAAAGGCGACCACGGGTCGCCTTTTTCGTTTGGTGCCGGGAGAGGGACTCGAACCCTCATGGTATCGCTACCGGCGGATTTTGAGTCCGCTGCGTCTACCGATTCCGCCATCCCGGCGCTTGTTACCTCGACGTGCGGGGGATTGTGGCTCCGACTCACGTTGGGGCTTGCGCCCAAACGTGAGTCTACGCCGCCACTTGGGCAGTGGTGGCTCCGACTCACGTTGGGGCTTGCGCCCAAACATGAATCTGCGCCGCCATCGGCCGGGCCGCGGCCGGTGGTGAAACCGCTGCGTCCGGCGGTTCCGCAATTGCCGATTCTTCGGCGGAAAAGCGCGGATTATCCGGAGAAAGTCCCAGGCCGGCAAGCCGCGCCGGTGTCTCCTGTATAATCCCCGCCTCCCCACGCCGGCCCTGCGCCTTCCCCCATGCACATTTCCGAATTCGATTTCTTCCTGCCGCCGGAGCTCATTGCCCAGTTTCCCGCGGAGCGCCGCCGGGAAAGTCGCCTGCTCCACGTGGATGGCGTGACTGGTGCGCTCGCCGACCACATGTTCGCCGATTTGCCGCAGCTTTTGCGTCGTGGCGACGTGCTCGTGCTCAATGACACGCGGGTGATCAAGGCGCGCCTGTTCGCCACCAAGGAGACCGGCGGCAGGGTGGAGGTCCTGATCGAACGGGTTCTGGACAGCCACCACGCCCTGGCCCTCATGCGCGCGAGCCATGCCCCCAGACCCGGGAGTTTCCTGCGGGTGGGTGACGACTCGGGCCTGCTGGTGGAGGAACGCGAGGGCGATCTCTACCGCGTCCATTTGCAAGCAGATTTGCCACTGCTCGAGTGGCTGGAAATCCACGGCAGTGTGCCGCTGCCGCCCTATATCGGGCGCGCGCCGCAGGCGCTGGACGAGGCCCGTTACCAGACGGTGTATGCCGCGCGTCCGGGGTCCGTGGCGGCCCCCACGGCGGGCCTGCATTTCGACGAGGAGATGCTGGCCACCCTGCAGCAGATGGGGGTCGCGCTGGCCCGTGTGACCCTCCACGTGGGAGCGGGCACCTTCCAGCCGGTGCGGGTGGAGGACGTGCGGGAACACCGGATGCACAGCGAGTGGTATCACGTGCCCGAGGAGACCGTGGCAGCCATCGCGCAGGCACGTGCCACGGGCGGCCGGGTGCTTGCCGTGGGCACCACCTCCCTGCGCGCCCTGGAGGCGGCCGCGGCGGGCGGGACCCTGACCGCAGGCTTTGGCGAAACCAACCTGTTCATCCTGCCGGGCTACCGTTTCCGGGTGGTGGAGCGCCTGCTTACCAATTTCCACCTGCCGCGTTCCACGCTGTTCATGCTGGTGTGCGCCTTCGGCGGCACGGCTCTCATGAAGCGGGCCTATGCCCATGCGGTGGAGAGCCGCTACCGCTTCTTCAGCTACGGCGACGCCACGCTCATCGAGCGGATGCCCCAATGAAGTTCGAGCTGCTCGCCACCGACGGCGCTGCGCGGCGCGGCCGTCTCACGCTTGCCCACGGGGTGGTGGAGACTCCAGCCTTCATGCCGGTGGGCACCTACGGCACGGTCAAGGCCATGCGCCCCGATGCCCTGCGCGAGGTGGGCGCGCAGATCGTGCTGGGCAACACCTTCCACCTTTGGCTGCGGCCCGGCCTGGAGGTGATCGCCGCCCACGGCGGGCTCCATGGATTCATGGGCTGGGATGGTCCCATTCTCACGGATTCCGGCGGCTTCCAGGTATTCAGCCTGAACGCCCTGCGCAAAATCAGCGAGGAGGGCGTCCATTTCCGCTCGCCGGTGAACGGCGATCCCTGTTTCCTGTCACCCGAGGAATCCATGCGCATCCAGCGCGTGCTGGACTCGGACATCGTGATGATCTTCGACGAGTGCACGCCCTATCCGGCCGATCACGCAACGGCAGCGGCCTCCATGCAGCTTTCCCTGCGCTGGGCGCAGCGCTCCAGGCGCGCCCACGAGGGCAATCCCAATGCCCTGTTTGGCATCGTGCAGGGCGGCATGTACGAGGACCTGCGCGAGGCCTCGCTTGAAGGCCTGCTCGAGATCGGTTTCGACGGCTATGCCATCGGCGGTCTGTCCGTGGGCGAGCCCAAGGAGGACATGCGCCGCATCCTGGGCTTCACGGCGCCCCGCCTGCCCGCGGACCGGCCGCGTTACCTCATGGGCGTGGGCACCCCGGAGGACATCGTGGAGGCGGTGGCTGCCGGTGTGGACATGTTCGACTGCGTCATGCCCACGCGCAATGCGCGCAACGGCATGCTGTTCACCCGCCATGGCGACATCAAGATCCGCAACAGCGTGCACCGCACCGACACGCGCCCCCTGGACGAGACCTGCGGCTGTTACACCTGTCGCCATTTCAGCCGGGCCTACCTGCATCACCTGGACAAGACCAACGAGATCCTGGGGGCCATCCTCAACACCCATCACAACCTGCACTTCTATCAGACCCTGATGGGTGAGCTGCGCGCCGCCATCGAGGCGGGGCGTCTCGCCGACTACATCGCCGCCTTCCGTGCCGCGCGCATGGGCGCCGCGGGCGGGCCTTCGTGCTAGAATGCCCGCTCCCGCAAACCCGCCGTGTCGCGCAACACGGTGATTCCAATAAAGTTTTTCGGAGGCCGTCGTGATCATCTCTCCTGCCTATGCCGCGCCCGCTGCCCAGCAGCCGGACCCGGTCATGAGCCTGCTGCCCTTCATCATCATCTTCGTGCTGTTCTGGTTCATGCTGATCCGCCCACAGATGAAGCGGGCCAAGGAACAGAAAAAGATGCTGGAGGCCCTGCAGAAGGGCGACGAGGTGGTGACCGCCGGCGGCCTGCTGGGCAAGGTCACCAAGGTGGGGGACCAGTACGTCTCGCTGGAGATTGCCGATGGCGTGGTGGTGCAGGTGCAGAAACCCACCATCCAGGCGGTGCTGCCCAAGGGCACGTTGAAGAGCGCCGCCTGATCGCCCTGGAACGAACCGGCCCGCCGCGCCATGAACCGCTATCCCCTCTGGAAATACGTCGTCGTCGCCATCGCCCTGGTGGTGGGCTTCGTCTATACCCTGCCCAATTTCTACGGTGAGTCGCCGGCGGTGCAGATTTCCGCCGGCAAACCCACGCTGCGGGTGGACGGGGCGACCCTGGCACGGGTGGAGAGCGTGCTGAAAGGCGCCCAGGTCCCCTATGACCTCGCCCAGCTCGACAACCATACGGTGCGGGTGCGCTTCGCCGACACCGACACCCAGTTGCGTGCCAAGACCGTGCTGGAAGAACAACTGGGCAGTGACTACGTGGTGGCCCTCAACCTCCTGTCCCGGTCGCCTGGCTGGCTTGCCGCCATCCACGCCCTGCCCATGTATCTCGGCCTGGATCTGCGGGGTGGCGTGCATTTCCTGCTGCAGATGGACATGAAGACCGCCATCGACCGGGTGATCGACCGCTATGCCTCCGACGTGCGGGCACTGATGCGGGAAAACCGCGTGCAGTATCTGGCCGTGGCACGCCGTGGCCAGGCGGTGGAGGTGAAATTCTCGGACGCGGCGAGCCGCACCAGGGCCAGGGAGCTCATCGCCGCCAAGCTGGACGACCTGGCGCTGCGCGAGGAGGACCGCGGCGCCGAATCCTATCTGGTGGCAATGCTGAAACCGGAGGCTCTCAAGCGCCGCCAGGAGTTGGACCTCAAGCAGAACCTCACCACTCTGCGCAACCGGGTCAACGAGCTGGGCGTGGCCGAGCCCATCATCCAGCAGCAGGGTGTGGACCGCATCGTGGTGCAGCTGCCGGGCGTGCAGGACACCGCGCGCGCGAAGCAGATCCTCGGTCGCACGGCCACCCTGGAGCTGCGCATGGCGGACTTCACCGAGACCGAAATCGCTGCGGCGCTCGCGGGCCAGGTGCCGCTGGGAGCCGACCTCATGCGCGAGCGCAATGGCCAGCCGGTGCTGGTGCGCCGCAACGCGGTGCTCACCGGCGAATACATCACGGACGCCAGCGCCGGTTTCGACGAGCATGGCCGGCCTGCTGTGCACATGACCCTGGACAGCCGCGGCGCGCGCATTTTCCAGCAGCTCACGCGTGAAAACGTGGGCAAGCGCATGGCCATCCTGCTGATCGAGAAGGGGCAGGCGGAAGTGGTCACGGCGCCGGTGATCCAGACCGAAATCCCGGGCGGGCGGGTGCAGATCACGGGCATGCGCAGCACCGAGGAGGCCAACGACATCGCCCTGCTGCTGCGTGCCGGTGCCCTGGCGGCACCCATGGAAATCATCGAGGAGCGCACTGTGGGCCCCAGTCTGGGGGCTGACAACATCCGGCGCGGCTTCTATTCCACCCTGGTGGGTTTTCTCGGCATCGTGCTGTTCATGGTGGTCTATTACCGCGTGTTCGGGCTGATCGCCAGTTTCGCCCTGGCGGTCAACCTGATGCTGCTGGTGGCGCTGCTGTCCATGCTGCAGGCCACGCTCACCCTCCCGGGCATCGCCGGTATCGCCCTCACCGTGGGCATGGCCATCGATGCCAACGTGCTCATCTTTGAGCGCATCCGCGAGGAACTGCGCAACGGCAACAGTCCCCAGGCGGCCATCCATGCGGGCTATGACCGCGCCTGGGACACCATCCTGGACTCCAACATCACCACCCTGATCGCCGGCTTCTTCCTGTTCTGGCTGGGATCCGGGCCGGTGCGCGGCTTCGCGGTCACCCTCTGCCTGGGCATCCTCACGTCCATGTTCAGTGCGGTGACGGTGTCGCGCGCCGTGGTCAACCTCACCTATGGCCGCATGAAGCGCATCCGGAAACTCTCCATCGGTTGACGTCACCAGCGGGAAGCCATCATGGAATTCTTCAGAATCAAGCGCGACATCCCCTTCATGAAGTACGCCAGGGTGACCTCCTTGGTGTCGCTGGCGACCTTCCTCCTGGCCGTGGTCTTCCTGGTCTGGAAGGGCCTCAATCTGGGAGTCGATTTCACCGGCGGGACGGTGATCGAAGTGCGTTATGGCGCACCCGCCGACATCCAGAAGATCCGGCAACATCTGGCGGCCAATGGCTATGCCGAAGCCAGCGTGCAGAATTTCGGCACCTCGCGTGACGTGCTGGTGCGCCTGCCGGTGAAGCCGGGGCTCACCAGCGCCCAACTGTCCGAGGCGGTGATGCAGGTGCTGCGCAGCCAGAGCCCGGACGCCACGCTCCAGCGTGTGGAGTTCGTGGGCCCGCAGGTGGGGCAGGAGCTGCTCTACGACGGGTCGCTTGCGCTGCTGCTGGTCTCCATCGGTATCGTGATCTATCTGTGGGTGCGCTTCGAATGGCAATTCGCGGTGGCGGCCATTGCCGCCACCTTTCACGACGTGGTGATCATCGTCGGTCTGTTCGCTGCCTTCCAGTGGGAGTTCTCCCTCACCGTGCTGGCGGCGGTACTCGCCATCCTGGGTTACTCGGTGAACGATACGGTGGTGGTGTTCGACCGCATCCGGGAGAACTTCCGGAAAATGCGCAAGGGGACACCGGCGGAGATCATCGACAACGCCATCACCGCCACCCTGTCGCGGACCATCATGACCCATGTCACCACGCAGATCATGGTGTTCGCCATGCTGTTCCTGGGTGGCGAGATCCTGTTCTACTTTGCCCTGGCCCTGACCATCGGCATCGTGGTGGGCACCTACTCGTCCATCCTGGTGGCCAGTCCCATCGTCATGTGGCTGGGCATTTCCCGGGAAGCCTTCGTCAAGCCCGAGAAAAAGCAGGAAGCCGAGCTGCTGCCCTGAGCAGGCGGTCAGCCCGCGCCGGCCGGAAGCGATTCCCTTGGAACTCCTCGCCCAGTTCACCGACATCGTGCTGCACCTGGACCAGCATCTGGTCTGGCTGCTGGAAAACTACGGCAACTGGTTCTACCTGGTGCTGTTCCTGATCATCTTCTGCGAGACGGGTCTGGTGGTCACACCGTTTCTGCCCGGCGATTCCCTGCTGTTCGTGGCCGGTGCGCTGGCCGCCGCCAACGGCATCGATGTGATGACCCTCTCCGCGGTGCTCATGGCGGCCGCCTTCCTGGGGGACAACACCAATTACTGGATCGGCCGCTATCTGGGGCCGCGGGTGTTCCGCGGCGAAGCACGCTGGCTCAACCGCGCCCACCTGGAAAAAACCGAGGCCTTCTACCGCCGCCACGGCGGCAAGACGGTGCTTTTGGCACGCTTCTTCCCCATCCTGCGCACCTTCGCCCCCTTCGTGGCCGGCATCGGCCGCATGGCTTATCGGCGCTTCGTGGCCTTCAGCGCCGCGGGGGCGGTGCTTTGGATCAACTCCCTGGTGTTCGCCGGCTACTTCTTCGGCAACATTCCCTTGATCAGGGACCATCTCACCCTGGTGATCCTTGGCATCGTGGCCGTTTCCCTCATGCCCGGTTTCTACCACTTCCTGCGACCCCGGGCGTGAAGGGGCGGGTTACGACGTGGGACGGCTGGCGCATTCACACTGCTGCCGGCCGTCGGGTGGGGATGTTCGGTTCTGCCGTCATTGACAGGGGTTGACCCGTCAGGCGGATGGCGCCTCCGGGTGAAGATCGGCAGCGTTTGCTGCCCTTGGGTTTTTGGTGGACTTGCCGGTATTGGTGTCGGGGCTGATCACAACACGGCCCGCTCCTATCGCAGGGCGGAGAGAAGCTGGTCGAAGGCGTCCTGGAACAGCTTCACGCCCTGCACCTGCAGTTCCTCGCCCACGTCGCGCATGTTGATGCCCAGGCGTTCCAGGGTCAGATAGTCGTTCAACGCCTGCTCCGCGTTCTGCTCCAACGTGGGGGCGGCGCGGCCGTGGTCGCGGAAGGCGGCCAGGGTGGCGTCCGGCAGGGTGTTGATGGTTTCCGGCCCGATCAGCGGTTCCACGTAGTGCACGTCGCTGTAGGCCGGATTCTTGGTGCCGGTGCTCGCCCACAGGGGATACTGGGGCCGGGCGCCGGCGGCCCGCAGCGGTGCGAACTCCGCGCCGTGGAAGACTTCCCGGTAGCGGCTGTAGGCCACCTTGGCCATCGCCACCGCGCTTTTGCCCCGCAGCCGCAATGCTTCCTCGGTGCCGATGGCCTCGAGTCGCTTGTCCACCAGGGTGTCCACGCGGGACAGGAAGATGCTGGCCACGGATTTCACGCGGCGGGGGTCGCCACCGGATGCGATCCAGCGCTCGAGCCCGCGCAGATAGGCGCGCATCACTTCCATGTGCTGCAGCAGGGAGAAGATGAGAGTGACGTTGACGCTCACGCCCCGGGCGGTGAGGGTTTCGAAGGCGAGCACGCCCTGGGGCGTGGCGGGCACTTTGATCAGCACGTTGGGGCGGGCGACCCGGGCGTGCAGGCGCTCCGCGGCCGCCACGGTGCCCACCTCGTCGTAGGCCAGCCTGGGTGAAACCTCCAGGCTCACGTAGCCATCGTCGCCGCCGCCGGCTTCCCACACCGGCCGCAGCAGGTCACAGGCTTCCTGCACGTCGGCCACCGCCAGGCTTTCGAAGCGTTCTTCAGGCGCGCAATCCTTTGCACGCAGGCGGGCGATGTCGTCGCGGTAATGGGGACTTTCGCTGAGCGCCTTCTGGAAGATGGCCGGGTTGGAGGTCACGCCCGACACGCCATCCTGCTCGATGTAGGCCTTCAGGCCGCCTTCCCGCAGCAGGGTGCGGGAGAGGTTGTCCAGCCAGATGCTTTGGCCGTAGCGCTTGATGTCCAGCAGGTTGCTGGTGCCGGTGGGCAGAAAGGCCTCTCTTTGCATGGGCGCCTCCGGGTCGGACAGGGCAACGGGAAGAGGATCGGCCGCTAGGCCGATTTCTTTATAGGGACGGCCGGTAGAATTCTCAACCATGGATCCGCCATGGAATCCCGCCCTGCTCGAGGGTGCGCTGTTCGCCTCCCTTGCCCCCGTGCTTGCGCGGCTTGACTGGCCGGCGGGACGCTGGCCCGGGCATGCCCAGTACCAGGCCCTGCTCGATGACGCGCCGTTCCCCGTGGTGAGCGGGCTGGGAGTGCCGCTCAGGGTCTGCGAGCCCCTTCCTGCCGAAGGCGGTTGGGAGGCGGGCTATGAGCCACGCATCGCCCGGGAAGGCTTTCTGCAGACGCGCCGGGAAAACTGGCACGATCTCTTCAACCTCCTCGTGTGGGCGGCCTTTCCGCGGACCAAGGCGGCCCTGAACCGCTGTCATTACCAGTTGCAGCAGGCGCGGGCGCAACGGGGGGAGACCGGGCGCACGCGCATCGAGCACGCCCTCACCCAGTTCGACGAAAGCGGCGTGATCGTCATGAGCGCCGATCCCGAACTCACCGCACTCATGCATGCCTTTCGCTGGAAGGAACTGTTCTGGGAGCGACGGGCGCGGGTGGAGACTCACATGGCCTGCTATCTCTTCGGCCATGGCCTGCTCCACAAGGCGCTCGCACCTTTCGTCGGCATGACCGGCAAGGGCATGGTGGTGGAGGTGACGGCGGAGCTGTTCCAGGCGCCATTGGCCGAGCGTCTCACCCGGCTGGATCAGGCCGTGGCCGAGGCGGTGCCGCGACTGGACTCACCCGCCGACTTGCAGCCGGTGCCTGTGCTGGGTTTCCCCGGCTTCACGCCGGCTAATGCCAGGCCCGGCTATTACGACAACCAGGCCTACTTCCGGCCGGGCCGTCGGCGCGATTCTCCGGCGCCGATCTGACCGGCAGCGGCAGGCCGGTGGACGCCAGGCGTCACTGTCGCCGTGGCGCAAGCCTGCACACGAGGCGCCGGCGGCCTGGAGTCGGCTCCGGACGCTTGCGATTTTTCATCGGGGATTCAGTAGGCTGGCCGCCATGACAGGACCGTAACCCGCTAGGCGGCGGTCTTGGCACAAGGCTTGCGACACCTCGTGCGGAGGGTGCGCAACAGGGCACCTGCCAGCGGGAAGCGAACGCTCTCCTTGATCCGGGAGCCTGGCCGGACGGTGTGACAGCCGTCCGGTTTTTTTATCCGCGCTGGCGGCGGGCCGCTTCGTACAGGGGCAGCACGCGGGGCAGATGGGCTTCGATGTCCTGCATGCGGCCCGCGGGATTGGGGTGGGTGCTGAGAAACTCCGGTGGCTGGCTGCCGTTCACCGCCATCATCTTTTTCCACACGCTGACCGCGGCGCGGGGATCGTAGCCGGCACGGGCGGTGAGTTCCAGCCCGATGCGGTCGGCCTCGTGTTCCTTCTCGCGGGAGTTGGGCAGCTGGATCGCCACCGTCGCCGCCTTGTCCAGCAGATCCTGGGTCAGCGAACCCATGTTGAGGGCGGTGGCCAGCACGGCGATGCCCAGCTGCTGGGCCAGCACCTGGGACATGGCCTCCCGGCTGTGCTCGCGCAGGGCATGGGCGATTTCGTGGCCCATCACCGCCGCCAGTTCGTCATCCGTGAGCTTGAGCCGCTCGATGAGTCCGCTGTAGACCGCGATCTTGCCCCCGGCAGCGCAATAGGCGTTGAGGTCCTCGCTTTTCAGCACATTGACTTCCCACTTCCAGCCCGGGGCATCCGGCCGGAACACGCCGGTCTGGGCGATGAGATCGTGGGCGATGCGGCGCACCCGAGCCGTCTGCGCGGGATCCGGATTGAGCGCGCCGCGGATGGCGTATTTTTCCTTCTCCTTGGCGTAGAAGGCGGCGGCGCTGCGCTCGGCGTCCTGCCGGGAGACCAGCAGGAGCTGGCGTCGCTCCACGCCCACGGCGCCGCTCTGGGTGGTGGTGGCGCAGGCGGCGAGCAGGGTGCACAGAAGCAGGATGACGGTGCAACGCAGGGCAGACATGACAGACACTCTCCGAAGGATCACCATTTCACCACGTGCACGTGGGTGAGGCTGCGGCCCAGGAAACGTTCGCCGATGGCCTGGAAGCGCAGCGGCACGTCCGTGACATAGAACTCGTAACGGGGCGCGTGGGTGTCCGGGTTCGCCAGGCCCTGCTCGCGCAGCAGCCGGGCGGCGCGTTCCGCCATGGCCTGGGCCGAGTCGATGAGCTGCACCTGCGGTCCCGCCACTTCCTGCAGCAGGGGCTTGAGCAGGGGATAGTGGGTGCAGCCCAGCACCAGGGTATCGATGTCTTCGCTCAGCACCGGCCGGAGGTATTCCTGGGCGGTGAGCCGGGTCACCGGATGGTCGAGCCAACCTTCCTCCACCAGGGGCACGAACAGGGCACAGGCCTGGGACTTGAGCCGCACCTCGGGGTCGATGCGGTGGATGGCCAGGGCATAGGCATTGCTGTTGATGGTGGTGGGTGTGCCGATGATGCCGATGCGCCGCGTGCGGCTGGCCTGCACCGCTGCCAGGGCGCCGGCGTCGATCACGTCCAGCACCGGCACCGGCGACAGATCACGCACCATGCCGGCGGCCACCGCCGCCATGGTATTGCAGGCGATGATGAGCAGCTTCACCTGCTTTTCCAGCAGGAACTCCGCGATCTGGGTGGTGTAATGGGCAATGGTCTCCACCGACTTCACCCCGTAGGGCACGCGCGCGGTGTCACCGAAATACACGATGTGCTCGAAGGGCAGGCGTTCCATGAGGGCGCGCACCACGGTGAGGCCGCCGACGCCGGAATCGAACACGCCGATGGGGGAGCGGGGATCAATCTGCATGGCAGACGGTGAAAAGGGCGGATTATAGCCCGTGGCGCGCCAGGGCCCAGGCCACGTGTTCCCGCACCAGCGGCGAAGGATCGTTGCGCCGGGCGCGCAATGCTGCCACCACCTGCGGCGTGGTGGGCGCATTGCCCAGGGCCACGGCGATGTTGCGCAGCCAGCGTTCGTGGCCGATGCGGCGGATGGCGCTGCCGGCCAGACGTGTCTCGAATATCTCGGCGCTCCAGGCGAACAGCTCCGTCAGGGGCGCATCGTCCAGGCCGTTGCGTACCTGGAAGTCGGCCTCCCGGGTTGGGGTCGCGAAACGGTTCCAGGGACAAGCGAGTTGACAGTCGTCGCAGCCATAGATGCGGTTGCCCATCAGCGGCCGCAGCGGCTCCGGAATGGCACCCTTGTGCTCGATGGTCAGATACGAAATGCAACGGCGCGCATCCACCACATAGGGCGCGACGATCGCCCCGGTGGGGCAGACATCCAGACAGGCCCGGCAGGTGCCGCAATGGTCGGTGGTGGGGGTGTCCACCGGCAGCGGCAGGTCGGTGTAGATTTCCCCCAGGAAAAACCAGGAGCCGGCCCCGCGGGACAAAAGCAGGGTATGCTTGCCGCGCCAGCCCAGTCCCGCCTTGCGGGCGAGCTCCACTTCCATCACCGGTGCGCTGTCGGTGAAGACCCGGTAGTGGAAGGGTCCCGCTTCCTGGGCGATGCGCCGGGCGAGCTGCGCCAGCCGCTGGCGCAGCACCTTGTGGTAATCCCGTCCCAGGGCGTAGCGGGAGACGTAGGCGCGCCCGGGGTCCGCCAGCACCTCATGGGGATCGCGTGCGGAAGCGGGGAGATAGTCCATGCGCACGCTGATCACGCGCAGCGTGCCCGGCACGAGTTCCGCCGGCCGGGTTCGGAGCGTGCCGTGGCGTGCCATATAATCCATGTCACCGTGCATGCCGGCAGCAAGCCAGCCCGTCAGTCCTGCCTCGGCGGTACTGAGGTCGGTGTCGGCGATCCCCACGGCGGAGAATCCCAATTCCCTGCCCCATTGCCGGATGCGCGCGGCCAGGCGCGTGAAATCGATCCCGGAGAAGAGAGAGGCGGCATCATGCATGCAGTCCATTATCCCAGGAACGCCGGTGTGCCGCGCGCCGCCTGGGCAGCTCATCCATGAAGCGCGAGCTCACGCGGCACCTGCCGGACGAGCACGCCACCCTGGCGCTGGGCGCGGCGCTGGCGCAGGGTTTGCGGCCCGGTCTGGTGGTTTATCTCCATGGGGATCTGGGTGCCGGCAAGACCACCCTGGTCCGGGGGGTGCTCAAGGGGCTCGGCTACGGCGGCCGGGTCAAGAGCCCCACCTATACTCTGGTTGAACTTTATCCGCTTTCTAAGTTATCCTTGTATCACTTTGATTTCTATCGGTTCGCCGATCCCCGGGAATGGCTCGACGCGGGCTTTCGAGAAGCCTTCGGCGGGGAGGCGGTCTGCCTGGTGGAATGGCCGGAGAAAGCCGGTGAAGGCCTGCCGCCGCCGGATCTGGACATCCACCTGTCCTTCCCTGAGGGAGGGACCGGACGCACGGCGCGGCTGGTGGCACATACGGAGGCGGGGGCGGCATGTCTCGAGCGACTGGCGCAGGAGCTTGGAGGGGGCGGTTAGCCTGGCTGCTGCTCGGCCTGTGCCTGTGGGCCGGGCCGGGCTTTGCGGCCACCGCCATCATCTCCGCGCGCATTTGGCCGGCCGCCGAATACACCCGCGTCACCCTGGAAGCGCGGGCGCCTCTTCAGTTTTCCCACTTCACCGTGCCGGACCCCGAGCGTCTGGTGCTGGATCTCACGGGGGTGGAACTCAGCCCCGCGCTGCAGGCGCTTCCTGCCCGGCTCGCCGCCGACGATCCCTATGTGAAGGCCATCCGCATCGGGCGTTTCAAGCCCGGCGTGGTGCGCGTGGTGCTGGATCTCAAGGTGCCGGCCAAACCCGCCGTGTTCGAACTGAAACCGGTGGGGGAATACGGCCACCGGCTGGTGCTGGACGTCTATCCGCGCGAGCCCGTGGACCCGCTGCTCGCCCTGCTGGAGACCACACCGGGCCAGGCGGCCGCGGGCCTGGATGGGGCAGGG
>JBBFMG010000021.1:0-15569 GCA_037478575.1 Burkholderiales bacterium
AGGGCGGCCGCGCCGGCGTTGGTGGTGACGAGGCTGGCGGCAAGCACGCCGGTGCCGGTGTTGGTGTCGCCGGCCTTGACCGTGGGGCTGGTGGCGGCCAGGCTGAAGAAATCGCCGCCCAGCGCACCCAGCAGGTCCTGCCCCAGCCGGTGCTGGTTGTTGAAGGTCTCGGCAAGAGTCAGGGCCACGCGCCCCAGGCCGTTTTGCGCCTGGTCCAGCGCCTCGCGCCGGAAGGCGAGCAGCCCCCCGAGCTTGCCGCCCGTGAGATCGTACTGGTTGAGGGGGATTTGTCCGCCACCCCCGGTTTCGAGGACCACGTCGAGATTGTCCGGATCCAGGGTGGAACGCACCGTGGCGAGCCGGAAGGCCACCTGTCCCACCACCAGAGGCTGGCCATTGCCGATGAAGACGTTGAAAGTGCCGTCATTCTGCTTCACCACGGTGGCGCGCACCCGCTCGTTGAGCTCGGCGATGAGCTGGTCGCGCTGGTCCAGCAGATCGTTGGCCGGCTGGCGGTTGGTATTCTGGGCGAGCACGATCTTTTCGTTGAGCTCAGCGATCTGGCTCGCATAGGCGTTGATCTCGGCGGTTACCCCCTGGAGCTGGGTGTTGACGCCCTCGCGTATGCCCTGGATGCGTTCGTACATGGCATGGAAGCGGGCCACCAGGGCCTGGGCGCTGGAGAGGAGCAGCTGGCGGGCCGGCACCGATGCGGGATCGTTGGCCACCGTCTGCACGCCGGTGAAGAACTGCTGCAGGGCGGGAGACAAACCCGAGTTGGGATCGCCCAGCAGATTGTCCAACTGGCGCACCTGGAACGAGTAGGTGTCGAAAAACGCGCTCTGGGCCGTGGTGGCCAGCACCTGGTTGTCCAGGAATTCGCTGTAGATGCGCCGGACGGTGTCCACCTTTGCGCCCTGGCCCAGCCAGCCGGCGCCGGTGCCGAAGGGCAGCAGCGTGGATTGGCGGATTTCCTGGCGGTGGAAACCCGGCGTGTTGACGTTGGCGATGTTGTGCTGCGTGGTGACGAGCCCGTACTGGGCCACGTTCAGGGCGCGCACGCCGATGTCGATGATGCTGCTGGTCATGAGGCTGCTCCCGCCGGCGCGGGGACGATCCCCCAACCGGCCTGTTGGTCATTAACGGCAGGCGGGCGGTTTTCTTGACTCATGCCGCCAGCGCCTCCCGGAACACGGGGCTGGCCATCACTCGCGCCAGTTTCGTGGCGTAGGCGGGATCCGTGGCATAACCCGCCTGCTGCAAGGCCTGGGCGAAAGCCGTGAAGTCCCCGGCCTGCCGTACCGCCTGGTAGCGCTCGGACCGGCCGATCAGGCGGGCATAGTCGGCGAAGGCCTCGGCATAGGAGCCATAGACCCGGAAGCGGGCCACCTGGCTTCCAGGCTGGCCATTCACATACTCCGTGGTGGCCACATCCACCGTGGGGCCGGTCCAGTCCGCCCCGGCCTTGATGCCAAACAGGTTGTGGCTGGGGCGGCCGTCCGGCAGCCGGATCTCCCGCGCGCCCCAGCCGGATTCCAGGGCGGCCTGGGCCACCAGAAAGGCCGGCGGCACACCGAGCTCGCGTCCTGCCGCCACGGCGTGGTCCCACACGGCCGACACGAAGGCCCTGGGATTCGGGGACGTTGTGGCGGCCGGCGCCACCGGCACGCGCCCCAGGGGCATCATGTCGCTGCCTGGCAGGCGGGTCTTGAGGGGCAGGGCGGCACGCTCCCGTTGCAGGGGAATGGGCGCGGCCTCGCGCTGCAGGGGCAGGGGCGCCGCCTCGGCCGTGACCCCGTTGGGCGCGGGCAGGGTCGCGCGCTTCATCTGGGCGAGCAGCATGTCGGCGATGCCCATGCCCCGGCCGGAGGTGGCCAGGGTCCGGGCGAGCTGTTGATCCGAAAGTTCCCGGTAGAGGCGGGTCGTCTCGCTGTCGAAGGGCCCCCCCTCCGGCGCGGTGGCGCGCATGCTCTTGAGCAGAATACCCAGGAACAGACCCTCGAATTCCCGCGCCACACCGGCCAGGGAAGCCGGCGCGTCGGCCTTGGCCGCCTGACGCAGCTGCGCCAGCGCACGGGGATCCAGGGCCAGGGTGGCGGCAGACATCAAATGATCTCCAGCTCCGCGCGCAGCGCCCCCGCCGCCTTCATGGCCTGCAGGATGGCCAGCAGATCCTGGGGCGTGGCACCCACGGCATTGAGAGCCTTCACCACTTCCGCCAGATTCACGCTGGTGGGAATGGTGACCAGGTTGCCCTTTTCAGCCTTGATCTCGATTTGCGCCTGCTGGGTCACCACGGTCTGGCCGCCGGAGAGGGGCGCTGGCTGGCTCACCCGGGGCTCGCTGGTGATGGTCACCGAAAGATTGCCATGGGCCACGGCGCAGGTGTCCACCTGCACCGACTGGTTCATCACCACCGACCCGGTGCGCGCATTGAGCACCACTTTGGCCGGGGCGTCCCCGGCGATCACGTTGAGGTTTTCCACCTGGGCCAGGAAGGCCACCCGCGCGCTGGGATCGCGCGGCGCGCGCACCTGTACCATGCGGCCATCCAGCGCCACTGCGGTACCCGGGCCGAAGGCGTTGTTGATGGACTGGACCACCCGGTTGGCGGTGGTGAAGTCGGTTTGGTTAAGCTCCAGCTGGATGGTGTCACCCTGATTGATGGGACTGGGCACCGGACGTTCCACCGTGGCGCCGGCGGGAATGCGGCCGGCGCTCAGGTGGTTGACCGTGACGCTGCTGCCCGCTGCGGCGGCCCCCGCCCCGGCGACGAGCACGCTGCCCTGGGCGATGGCATAGACCTGTCCATCGGCGCCCTTGAGGGGCGTCATGAGCAGGGTGCCGCCCCGCAGGCTCTTGGCATTGCCCAGGGAGGAAACCGTGACGTCGATGGTCTGGCCCGGCCGGGCGAAGGGAGGCAGGCTCGCCGTGACCATGACCGCTGCCACGTTCTTGAGCTGCAGCCCACTCGCGGCGGAAGGCGGCAGGTTCACGCCCAGCTGGGTGAGCATGTTGGCGATGCTCTGCACCGTGAAGGGCGTCTGGGTGGTCTGGTCGCCGCTGCCATCCAGACCCACTACCAGCCCATAGCCGATGAGCTGGTTGCTGCGTACGCCCTGCACCATGGCCAGATCCTTGATGCGCTCCGCGGCGGCGGGGCCGCTCAGGAGGGCGGCGAGAAACAGCAGGGGAAGCCAACGTCCTTTCATGCCGGTCGCTCCTCAGAAGGGCAGGAAGGTGAGGAAGAAGCGGGCGAGCCAGCCCATGATCTGGGCCTCGTCCACGTAGCCATTGCCCCGGTACTCGATGCGTGCATCGGCCACCTGGGTGGAGGACACCGTGTTGCCAAAGCCGATGGTGGCCGGATCCACCACGCCCGAGAAGCGGATGTATTCCGTGCCCTGGTTGATGCCCAGCTGCTTCTCGCCGGAGACCAGCAGGTTGCCGTTGGGCAGCACCTCGATCACGGTCACCGTGATGGTGCCGGTGAAGGTGTCGCTGCTATTGCTTTCGCCCTTGCCCTCGAACTTGTGGTTGCCGGAGGTGGAAAGCTCCATGCCCTGGAAGGACTTGCCAGGCAGCCCCAGGATGGTGGGCACCGCCACGCTGTTGCTGCTCTGGCGGGAGGCCGAGCTGTTGCCTTTCTTGGTGGCGGAAGTCTTTTCGTTGATCTGGATGGTGAGGATGTCGCCCACGTTGCGCGCCCGTTTCATCTCGAACAGGGACAGCGGTGCACTGGCGTGGTAGATGGCCCCGTCCACCGGCGCCGGTGCGGGCGCGGGCGCGGGTCGTGCCGTCATGGGCTGATGCACGTTGGTGGGCGGCACCGTGGCGCAGGCGGCCAGAAGCAGCGCGGCCAAAGGGGGGAGCAGGCGTTTCATGGCAAGCTTCCTCACAACTGGGCCAGACGCTGCAGCATCTGGTCGGACGCGCTGATGGCGCGGGAATTCAGCTCGAAGGCACGCTGGGCCTCGATCATCTTCACCAGTTCCTCGGAGACGTTGACATTGGAAGTCTCCAGATACCCCTGGTTGAGCACGCCCAGCCCGTTGGTGCCCGGCGTGTTGGTGGACGGCGCGCCGGAGGCGGCGGTCTCCAGGTAGAGGTTTTCGCCCATGCTCTGCAGGCCGGCAGGGTTGATGAAGCTTGCCAGCTGCAGCTGGCCCACCTGCACCGGGGCGGGATTGCCCGCCTGCTGCACGGAGATGATGCCGTCCGGGCTCACGGTGATGCTCAGGGTGTTGGCGGGAATGGTGATGGCGGGGGCCACGGTGTAGCCGCTGGCGGTGACCACCTGGCCCTGACTGTTGATCTGGAAGGAGCCGTCCCGGGTATAGGCGGTGGTGCCATCGGGCAGGGTGATCTGGAAGAAGCCGTTGCCATTGATGGCCAGATCCAGGGGATTGCCGGTCTGGGTGAGATTGCCCTGGGTGAAGATGCGCTCGGTGGCGATCGGGCGTACCCCCGTGCCCAGTTGCAGGCCCGAGGGAATCTCCGACTGCTGGGAGGATTTCGCGCCAGGCTGGCGCAGGGTCTGGTAGAGCAGATCCTCGAACACCGCCCGGCTGCGCTTGAAGCCGGTGGTGCTGACGTTGGCCAGGTTGTTGGCCACCACGTCGATGTTCATCTGCTGGGCGTCCAGCCCGGTCTTGGCGATCCACAGGGAGCGAATCATGGCGTCATCCGTTCAGGTTGAGGAGGGCCGCGGCCTTGGCGGCGTTCTGTTCGGCGTTCTGGATCAGCTTCATGTGCAGGTCGAACTGCCGCTGCAGGGAGATCAGGTTCACCAGCACTTCCGCCGGGTTCACGTTGCTCGTTTCCAGCGCGCCGGTGTGCAACACCACCGTGTCGTCGGCCGGTGCCCGGCCACCGTTGGCGAGGCGGAACAGGCCGTCTTCGCCGCGCACCAGATCGGCTTCGGGCGGGTTCACCAGCTTGATGCGGCCCACCTCCGTGATCTGGTTCTTCTGGTTGGTGCCGGGCACGGTGGACAGGGTGCCATCCTTGGCGATGGTGAGCTCGGTGTCCGGCGGCACGGTGATGGGGCCGGCATCGGACAGCACATTGAAACCGTCCCGGGTCTGCAGCACGCCGTTGGCGTTGAGCTGCAGGCTGCCGTTGCGCGTGTAGGCCTCGGAGCCGTCGGGGGCCTGCACCGCGATCCAGCCCCGGCCGTGGATGGCCACATCCAGCGGGCGGCCCGTGGTATGCACCACGCCGGGCCGGAAATCCGTGCCCACCGTGGCATCCACGGCATAGGTGCGCGTGGGCAGCACCGCCCCCACCACCGGCACGGCGCGGAAGCTGTCCAGCTGGGCACGGAAGCCGCTGGTGCTGAGATTGGCCAGGTTGTGGCTGTTGGTGGCCTGCTGCGCCAGCACGTTGCGGGCGCCGGTCATGGCGATGTAGATGAGACGGTCCATGGCGAAGGTTCAGTCCTCAACGCAGGTTCACCAGCGTTTGCAGCACTGCGTCCTGGGTCTTGATGGTCTGGGCATTGGCCTGATAGACGCGCTGGGCGGTGATCATGGAGACCAGCTCCGCGGTCAGGTCCACCGTGGAATCCTCGGTGGCCGAGGACTGCAGCACCCCCAAGGCGCCGCTGCCCGGAGCGCCCACCAGGGGCTGGCCGGAAGTCGCCGTCTCGGCGAACAGGTTGTTGCCCAGGGGCTGCAGGCCCTGGGGATTGGTGAAGTTGGCCAGCACGATCTGCCCCTGGGCTTTGTTCTGTCCGTTGGAGTAGCGGGCCTGGATGATGCCGTTGTCGTCAATGGAGAAGCCGGTGAGACGGCCCGAGGTGTAGCCGTCCTGGGTGATGGCGTTCACCGAGAACGGGCTGCCGAACTGGGTGGAGCCGGTGAAATCCAGTTTGAAGGACAGGGCGGCGGCCCCCGTCCCCAGGTCACCGGCAGGCACATTGGCCGTCACCACCGCACCACCGGTGAGCACACCCGAAGTGTTGTAAACGAGGGTGGTGATGGCACTGCCGCCGTTTTGCAGGGTGGTGGTCCCCGCCGGGTTGGTCAGGCTGCTGTACACGTCCCAGGTGTTGCCCGCCGTCTTGCGGAAATAGAAGGTGTAGGTCTGGGCATTGCCCAGGCTGTCATACACCGTCATGGACGTGGAGCTGTTGTAGGTGGTGGGATCCAGGTAGTTGAACGCCGCTGTGGGGGGCGTGGCGCGCGAATCCAGGTTCACCAGCACGTTGGCGTTGGCCGTGGCGGAAGGGGCGATGTCGGCCTGGGAGAGCTGCAGGTTGACCAGCGCCCCCGGCAGGATCTGGCCCGTGGCATTGGCGGCGTAACCCGTGAGTTTTTCGCCGGCGGCGGTGACGATATAGCCGTCCTTGTCCAGCTGGAACTGGCCGTTGCGGGTGTAGAAAATGGTGCCCTGCTGGTCCACCCGGAAGAAACCCCGGCCGTTGATGGCGATGTCCAGGGGATTGTTGGTGACGCTGATGTTGCCCTGGGTGAACTGGGTGGCAATGGTGGCCACCTTGGTGCCGATGCCGGCGGCCAGACCCGTGGCCCCGGCGAGGGAGGCGGCATAGACGTCGGCGAACTGGGCCTGGGAGGCCTTGAAGCCCACGGTGGAGGCGTTGGCCACGTTGTTGCCGATGACGTCGAGGCTTTTCGCTGCGGCGTTGAGACCGGAAAGACCCTGCTGGAAGCTCATCGCATTCTCCTTTCGCTGGCTGGGCTTACATGACCTGTTTGATCTGGGACAGCGTCACCGCCCCCAGATCGAGAAGATTCAGTTCCACCTGACCCCGGTTCAGGCTCACGCTGGCCACCGTGCCATAGGAGAGGGCGGTGGCCGTCACCGGCTGCCCGTTGGCGCGCGCCTGCACCTCGAAACGGTAGGCGCCCGCCGGGGCGGTCTGGCCGTCATCGCCCACGCCGTCCCACTGGAACACATTCACGCCGGCGGGCTGGGCCCCGAGATTGGCGCTGTAGAGGGCCTGGCCCGCGGCATCCCTGATGGTCACCACCACCTGGTCCGCGGGCGCGGCGAGCTCGAAGCCGGCCAGGCCCGTGCCGTCGCGCAGGAGCAGGGTGCTGCCCTCCGTGAGCACGCCGCGGCCGATCATGCCGGCAGCCTGCAGTGACTGGGCCTGGGTCAGCGCGCCCGAGATTTTTTCCACCAGATCCGCCAGTCTGTTGATGCCGGTGACGGTGGACAGCTGGGCCATTTGGCTGGTGACCTGGGCATTGTCCAGGGGATTGAGGGGGTCCTGGTTCCTCATCTGGGCCACCAGCAGCCTGAGAAAGCGGTCCTCGGTGGCGGCCACGCTGTCGGCGGCGCGGGCGCTGGCGCCAGCGGCGGAAGCAAGGGCAGAGACGGCAGGTGTCATGGCATGGGTCCTTTCACTGACCCAGGGTCAGCAGCTTGAGCATCATGGCCTTGGTGGTGTTCATCACATCCACGTTGTTTTGGTAGGAACGGGAGGCCGAGATCATGTTCACCATTTCGTCCACCACGTTCACGTTGGGGTAGGTGACGTAACCATCCTTGTCCGCCGCGGGATGACGCGGGTCATAGACGCGGCGCAGAGGCGAGGGATCGTCCACCACCTCGCGCACCACCACGCCCGCGCCGGCCGTGACACTGGGCGTCCCCATGGGAATGGCCTGGAACACCACCTGTTTGGCCCGGTAGGGGCCGCCGTTGACACTGGTGGCGCTTTCCGCATTGGCGAGATTGCTCGCCACCACATTGAGGCGCTGGGACTGCGCGGTGAGCGCGCTGGCGGCGATGTTGAACACATTGAACAGGGACATGGTGGCTCCTCGTTACTGCGTGCGCAGGGCGGCCTTCATGTGCTGGATTTCCGTGTTGAGCACACGCACGATGGCCTCGTAGCGCAGGGCGTTCTCCATGAACTGGGCGCGCTCCCGGTCCATGTCCACCGTGTTGCCGTCGATGTTGCCCTGCACGTCGGTGCGATAGAGCACCCGGGCCCCCAGGGGATTGGCGCCGGGTGCCGGCAGGTGGCGCGGGTGGGTGGTGGCCAGCGTGCCCGGGGCGGCGCGACCGCTCATGACGCGGGAGAGCTCGGCGGCGAAATCGATGTCCACCGCCTTGTAATGGGGCGTGTCGGCGTTGGCGATGTTGGAGGCCAGAAGCTGCTGGCGGAAGCTGGCGAGCTTGAGGGCCGCCGCATGGCCTTGGAACAGGTGATCCAGTTTGTCCATCATGGTTGCGCGTTTCCGGGTTTGGCAACCAGTGACAAGCAGCAACCGTGCCAACCTGCGGGGAGGCGGCCAAAGGTCCTAAAGGCGGCCTTCCGCCCCGGGTGCCGGCAAGCCCTGCCGGCAGGCGGGAGGGAGGCGGCGGCAAAGTTTGCCGCTTCAGCCGGCAGCGGATGACTGCGGCTGGGCGAGGAAAACGCGGTTGCGGCCGGCCTGCTTGGCGCGGTAGAGGGCCTCGTCGGCGCGCGCGATCATGGACTCGGCGCTCTCGCGGCCCTCGCGCTGGGCCACGCCGGCGCTGAAGGTGATGAGGATGCGCTGATTGTCGTGGAGGAAGAAACGCTTGGTGAGCTCCCGCTGCAGCCGGGTCATGATCTTGACGGCGTCTTCGGCGGTGGTGTCCGGCAGGATGATGACGAATTCCTCCCCGCCGTAGCGGGCCACCACGTCGGTGGGACGCAGGATGTCCTTCACCGTCTGCGCCAGATGCACCAGGGCCTGGTCACCCGCTTCGTGGCCATAGGTGTCGTTGAGGCGCTTGAAGTGGTCCACGTCCAGCAGCGCGATGGAAAGGGGCAGACCATGGCGTTCGGCACGGGCGAATTCCCGCTCGAAGGCGTCTTCCATGCCGCGCCGGTTCAGCGTGCCCGTGAGGTAGTCCTGGTACACCAGCTCGGAGACTTGGTCGAGCTCCGCCTCCAGCTGCTTGACCCGGGCCTCTGCCGCCTCCACCTGCTGGCGCGCGGCCACCAGCTCGTCGTGGGACCGCACCATGTCCAGATGCATGCTGCGGGTATCGGCGAGGATGTCCTGCAGGATCCGGTTCAGGGTGGGCAGATCCTCGGTGCCACTCAGGATTTCCGCATAGCGTTCGATTTTCTTGCGGTAGCCGCCGGTGCTTTCCGACATCTCGCCGATGCGCTCGATGAACACCGTCACCAGATTCTTGAGGGTGGTCTTGGCCTCGTTCAGGCTGTGCTTGAGGGTCCCCTGCTTGAAGATCACTTCCTTGAAGCGCTTTTCCGCATCGGCGATGACGCGCGCGTCCAGCGGCCGGCTGATGATTTCCTGCACCACGGTGAGCTGGCCGCGCAGCCACTGGTCGTCCAGGAGCAGTTCGCCGATGTTTTCGATCACCAGCCGGAGCAGGCGCATGAGCCCATCCAGCACGCCGGTTTCGGCCTGGGTCTGCAGTTCCACCTGGATCCAGAACTGGCGCAGGGCCCGGGACAGCGTGGCGAAGGCCTCCGGAGTGCGTGCGCTGCGGGCCTGGTCGGCCAGGCGCTGGGCTTCCGCCGCCAGACCGGGCACGTGGGACAGGCGCGGCAGCACGCCCTGCACCAGCGCCTGGGCCAGCAGTTCCGCCAGCATGGCCGGGAGATCTTCGGGGGCGGCTGCGGTGATCGGCGTGCCACGCCGGTCCGGTGCCGCTTCCAGGGCCGCGGGGGCGAGCTCGATGTCGGAGGGCCCGACGGCGCCTTCCGACCAGGCGCGGGTGAGGGCCGCGAGCTTTTGCGCCAGCTCTGCGGGATTGCGGCCGAAATTGATGAGCACCCGCTCCAGGGCTTCCTTCTTGCGGGGTGTGGTGAGCCCGGCCTGCTTGAGATCCCACTGACGGATCAGTTCCCGGATGATCTCTGCCCAGTTGGCCGGTTCCTCGCCCTGGGACTTGACCAGACCCTCCAGCGTGGTGCCGAAAGTTTCCCAGTCACGCGCCTCCACGGCCTTGGCGAGCTCGCGCAGGCGGGGGGCCTGGGTCGGCAGACGGGGACCCAGGTTTTCCAGGATGCGCGCCAGGTTTTCCTCCACGGCTTCCGAGGCGGCGGTTTCCGGGGCAGTGCCGGCCAGCTCCCGGTAGATGCGCTGATAGTTTTCCGGCGTGGGGGCGATGCGCCGCGCGGCGAGCTGCTTGAGCGTCTCGCGCGCAAGCTCGGTGGGATTGCTGAGTGGGGGCATGGATGCTGCTCGGTTCTCGTCCGGGCCACGGTTCGGCTGCGGGTCCCCTGTCGGTCGGGTCAGGGGGTCGCCTGCGCGGCCTGCTACAATCGTGTTGTGTTTGCCTTGGTTCTGTCCCATTTGCGGCGCGTCATGGGCGCAACTTTAGCGCAGCTGCCGTGCCTGCTCGCCTTGGGCCTGTGGCTGCTGTCAGGGGAAAGCGCGCTCGCCGCACCGGCCGCGCCTGATGCCCTGCGCCGCGAGGTGGAGCAATTCGCGTACCAGCAGCTGGCGGGACAGGCGGGCGAGGTCCGCGTCGAGGTGGGCGCGCTCGATCCGGGGCTGACCTTGCCCCGCTGCCAGCGGCTCGAGGTGTTCCTGCCACCGGGGGTCCGTCTGTGGGGCACCGTGAACGTGGGTGTGCGCTGTGCCGCCGGCGCAGCCTGGACGGTCTATGTGCCGGTGACGGTGCGTGTGCATGCGCCGGTGGTGACGGCGGCCCGGCCCCTCGCCGCCGGACGTCCGCTCGCGGCAGACGACCTTACGCTAAAGGCCCTGGATCTCACCCAACTGCCGCCGGGGGTGCTCACCGATCCGGCCCAGGCGGTGGGGCAGACCCTCACCGTGGGGCTGCTTCCGGGCTATCCCCTGCGGCAGGACATGCTGCGTGCGCCGCTGGTGATCCGCCAGGGACAGACCGTGAAGCTCATCGTCCAGGGTGAGGGTTTCAGGGTGAGCGCCGAGGGTCGGGCACTCACCAATGCCAGTCCCGGGCAAACCGTGCAGGTGCGCACTGCCTCAGGTCAGACGGTGAGCGGGGTGGCGCGCCCGGACGGCAGCGTGGAGGTGAGCTACTGAAGACGCTACCCCTGCCCCGGCTTGGTGGTAAACTCGAACGTTGTGAAGTCCGGGTGTCGGGCCCGGTCCCGCCCCGGAAAGCCTTGCCTGACGCGGCCCATTGCACGATCGCCTGCATTGCACGATCGTCATGCGGGGTGCTCAAGTTTCCGGGTTTGCCGCCGAAAACCCTGGGCAAGGCGGGCTGCCTTTCCCGCTCCACTGACAGCGAAGGGAAATGCCTTGAAAATCGACAACTCGTCCAAGCCAGTCGGCAAGACCCAGGCCACCCAGGCTCCGGCGAAGAAGGCCGGGACGGGCGCCGCCAAGCGCCCAGCTTCCTCCTCCACCTCCTCCGAAAAGGTGGACATCAATCCCCTGTCCTCGCAACTGCAGGCTCTGGAGAGCGAGCTCCAGCGGGTGGAGGTGGTGGATACCGCCCGCGTCGAGGCCATCAAGCAGGCAATCAGCGAAGGGCGTTTCAGGGTCAACCCGGACGCGATCGCCGACCGGCTCATCGCCACCGTCAAGGAAATGGTGCTGAGCCGCAAGGGATAGCCTCAGGCACCGCGGCCATCCCGGCTTTGCGCAGGAAAGTGGCAGCGGTTTCGCAACCATGACTCAGGATTCCTCCCTGCAACCTCACCCCGCGCTTGCCGCCATGCTGCAGGCGGAGCGGGCCGCCTACCAGGCCCTGCATGCGCTGCTCGAGGAAGAGCATGCCGCCCTCCTGCGTGGCGATGCCGACGCGCTGCTGGCGCTGGCGCAACGCAAGTCAGCGCAGGTCGCTCATCTGGCGCAACTGGCCGAGGCCCGCAACCGTGAGCTCACGAACCTCACTGGGCAGGTGGATCAGGCGGGAATCAGCGCCTGGTGTCATCGCTTCGCTCCACAGGCCAGCAATGCAAACGCGCTCTGGCAGGCACTCATCGAGGCCGCGCGTGCGGCGCGTGCCCTCAACGAGGAGAACGGCGCCCTCATCCAGGCCCGCCTGCAGCACAACCAGCAGGCCCTGGCGGCCCTGCGCGGCGCGGCCCAGGAGGTGGCGCAGGCCTACGGCCCGGACGGCCAACCCTGTCCTGCTCCCACGGGCCGTCCCCTGGGCAGGGCCTAGTCCCTCCGCCTTTTTCCTGTTTGCTCCAAAGTCGTGACGCCCGCTGTGCCGGGGGGTGGCCCGGACACGCGCACCCTTTCGCGACCGGGGGCTGGGAGAGCCGATGGCACGGGGACGTCCCGCAAGCTTCCCGGCAGGCCTAGTGTCCCTTGCCGCCGTCCAGCACACCGGCAATGGGAATGTCCTTTACCTTCTCGGGCGTTTCCGCGATCACGAGCAGGGTCACCCGGCGGTTGCGTGCCCGGTTCTGCTCGTCCGTGTTGGGCGCGAGGGGCCGGTTGTCGGCATAGCCCACCGCCACCAGGCGGTCCGGGCTCACGCCGTTGGCTTCGAACAGGCGCACCACGCTGGCGGCGCGCGCCGTGGAAAGCTCCCAGTTGGAGGGGTAGAGCGCGGTGTTGATGGGACTGTCATCGGTGTGCCCCTCCACCTGGATCTTGTTGGGCACCTGTGCGAGCAGTTTCGCCACGGCTGCGAGCACCTTCACCGGCTCACCCTGCAGGGTGGCGGACCCGGGCGGAAACAGCACGGCGGCGTTGATCTCGATGGTGACGCCACGCTGGCTCTGGGTGACGCGTACCTGGCCTTCCTTGATCAGGGGCGCCATCACCTGCAGCAGGTCCTGGGCGATTTTCTTCATGCTCTCCGTCTGCTTGCGCAGGCGCGGGTCGGGTTCGCTGTCGGGTCTTTTCACCGGTGCGGCCTTGATGGGCTGGGTGCCGGTGCCCGGCGAAAGCCGCGCCTCGAATTCCACCGGGTTGATGGATGAAGGCGCGTTGCGGAAGGCATTGAGGAGGGCATCCGACAGCACCCGGTACTTGCCCTCGTTGATGGAGGAGATGGCGTACATCACCACGAAGAAGGCGAACAGCAGGGTGATGAAGTCCGCGTAGGAAACGAGCCAGCGCTCGTGGTTCTCGTGATCTTCGTGGCGTTTGCGCCGGGTGCGGGGACTCATGGTCCCTTTATTATCGGCCGCGCGCCCGCGGTCTTGAGGCGTCCGGGTCAGGCCAGATAGCCGCGCAGCTTGCGTTCGATCAGGCGCGGGTTCTCGCCGTTGGCCACGGAAATGAGCCCCTCCACCAGCATGTGGCGCAGGGTGATCTCCCGGGCGATCAGGCTCTTGAGCTTGTTGGCGATGGGCAGGAACAGCAGATTGGCCGAACCCACGCCATAAACCGTGGCCACGAAGGCCACCGCGATGCCGGCGCCCAGCTTGGAGGGGTCGGAGAGATTTTCCATGACGTGGATCAGACCCAGCACGGCGCCCAGGATGCCAATGGTGGGGGCATAGCCGCCGGCAGATTCCCAGACCCGGGCGGCCTGGCGCTGCTGATCCTCATAGGCGTCGATTTCCACCTGGAGGGTGTCGCGCAGGGTTTCCGGTTCCGCGCCGTCCACCAGCATTTGCAGGCCCTTCCGGGTGAAAGGGTCGGCCACGTCGTCGATCAGGGGCTCCAGCGCCAGCAGTCCGCCCTTGCGTGCGGTGGCGCTCCATTGGGTGATGTGCTGGATCAGGGGTTCGGCGTCCAGGGGTGGCGGCACGAACACCCATTTCACCATGCGCATGCCGCGCAGAAAGGTGGGCAGGCTGCTTTGCAGCATGACCGCTCCCGCCGTGCCGCCGATGACGATGACGAAGGCGGTGACCTGCAGCAGTGAGCCGACATGGCCGCCTTCCAGGATCTGGCCGCCGACGACCGCGCTGAGGGCGAGCAGGATGCCGATGAGGCTGATGAAATCCATGGGGGTTCAACCAAAGCGCGGGAGACGCAGGGAAAAGAACGACACGGTCAGTTCTCGAGCCACTCGCGCAGTTTGGCGCGCAGCCGCGCGACCGCCTGGGTGTGCAGCTGGCAGACGCGGGATTCGCTCACACCCAGTACCTCGCCGATTTCACGGAGATTGAGGTCCTGCTCGTAGTACATGGCCATCATCTGGCGCTCCCGCTCGGGCAGACTCTTGATCGCTTCCACCAGCATCTGCCGGAACCCCTGATCCTCGAGGATGCGCAGGGGATTGTCAGCGTCCGTGGCGTGGTGGCGCTCCAGGAAATCCGCCCCTTCCGAATCCTGCAGGTCCTCGTAGTACACGAGCTGGTGGCCCCGCGCATCCAGCAGCATTTGCTGGTAATCAGCCAGGGACACGTTCAGTTCCTGGGCCAGTTCCGATTCCGTGGGCGGCCGGCCGAGCGTTTGTTCCAGCTTGCTCATGGCGGCCTCGATCTGGCGCAGGTTTTTGCGCACGGTGCGCGGCAGCCAGTCGGCATGGCGCAGCTCGTCCAGCATGGCGCCGCGGATGCGCTGCACGGCATAGGTTTCGAACTGGGCACCCTGGCTGCCGTCGTAGTGTTCGGCTGCATCGAGCAGCCCGATGAGGCCCGCCTGGATGAGATCGTCGACCTGCACGCTCGCCGGTAGCCGCGTCATGAGATGGTAAGCGATACGCTTCACCAGCGGCGCGAACTTCTGGACGTATTCCTCTTTTTTCAAGCGCTTCCCTTGCCGTATGCGGGGCCCTCAGAGGTGGGCGTTTTCGGCCGCGAGGCGGCTGGTCATCACGAGTCTGTGCAGAAAGGCGCCGGGGCGTCCCGCCTCCCCATCGGGCCAGGGCCAGGCATCCATGGCTTCCGCGACGAGGCGGCCGGCGCCTGCGGTGGGACTGTCGGGAAAGGCATCTACCACGCTGCGTCCCAGCCGGTCTGCCTGTCGCGCCTGGGTATCGAGCGGGAATTCGCCCAGCCATTCCAGCCGGACACCCAAGTGACGGCCCGCTGTCTGCGCGAGGTTATTATAAATGGCCTGCGCCGGGGCACCAGAGCCGCTCTTGGCCACCACCAGATGGAAGCGCCGCTGGGCGAAGTCCCGTGCGAGACGCTTGATCAGGGCATAGGTTTGCGTGATGGCATCGGCCGCGCAGGACACGACGAGCACCTGTTCCTGGGCGGCAAGCTGCAGGGCCAGGCTGGCGGGTCGGTCGCCCGGGACGGGATCCAGCAGCAGAACGTCCATGGGCTCCGCCACCTCAGCGAAGGCGGCGCCCAGGTTTTCCTGGGCGGAGGGGTCAAGTGCCGGCAGGCGGGCGAGCGCATCGCCCAGCTCCAGCCAGGCCACGCCCGCGGCGCCTTCCGTCACCACCTGTTGCAGGGTCCGCTGGCCACGCAGCACGGCCGCCAGGTCGTAGCGGGGTGCTGGGGCGAGATCGCTGGGAATGCGGTGCCGACGCTCGCTTACCACCAGCACGCGGCGGCCACGCTGGGCGAGGCTTGCGGCGAGCGCCGTCAGCACCAGGGTGCGGCCCACGCCTTCGAGGGCGGCGCTGATCGCGACCACGCGCAAAAAGTCCGGCCGCAGCAGCCGGCGCAGACCTTCGGCCTGGTCGTGGACGAAGGGCCCCATGTCAGCGGCCCATCCTCACCACGTCTGGGGCGCCACGCTTCCGGCTGGACTGTCTTCGGCCAGGCTGGCGGCCGCGGCCACCAGGGAGAA
>JBBFMG010000022.1:0-15347 GCA_037478575.1 Burkholderiales bacterium
TCCTCCAGCAGCCGCCGCGCCAGGGCCATGCTGTCGTCGGTGAAGCGCTCGCACCCTGCATAGACGTAGAACGCGCCGTCCGGCACGACGGGCACGGCAAACCCCAGCTCGCGCAGTGCCGGCACCAGGAAATCCCGCCGGCGCCGGAATTCCCCCCGCCGTTCTTCCAGGATGGCCAGGGTCTCGGGTCGGAAAGCGGCCAGGGCCGCGTGCTGGGCAAGGGTGGAGGGCGCGAGGAACAGGTTCTGGGCCAGGCGTTCCAGGGCCGGCAGAAGGTCCGCCGGCGCCACCAGCCAGCCCAGCCGCCAGCCCGTCATGCCGAAGTATTTGGAAAAGCTGTTCACCACGAACACCTCGTCGCTCACGGCGAGGGCGGTGCACGCTTCGCAACCATACGTGAGCCCGTGGTAGATCTCGTCCACGATCAGTGCCCCACCCCGCGCGGCCACAGCCGTGTGCAACGCAGCCAGCTCATTGAGCGCGAGCAACGTGCCCGTGGGATTGCCGGGTGTGGCCACCAGCAGCGCACGGGTGCGGGGCTGCCAATGGGCCGCGATGGCGTCCGGGGTGGGTTGGTAGCGGGTATCCGGGCCGACCGGGATACTGCGCGCCCGCGCCTCCAGGAAGCGCGCGAAATGCCGGTTGCAGGGGTAACCTGGATCGGCCAGGAGCAGCTCGTCATCCCGCCCCAGCAGCACCCCGAGGGCGAGCAGCAGGGCGCCGGAAGCACCGGGCGTGACCACGATGCGCGCCGCCGGCACCCGCACGCCGTAGCGGCTGTGGTAGAAGTCGGCGATCGCCTCGCGCAGGGCAGGCAGCCCGAGGGCCGGCGTATAGTGGGTATGACCCGCACGCAGCGCCTGGATGCCCGCCTCGACGATGGGTGGGGCAGTGGGAAAATCCGGTTCGCCGATCTCCATGTGCACGATGTCGCGCCCCGTGGCCTCCAGGGCACGGGCGCGCGCGAGGATGTCCATCACATGGAAAGGCTCGATGTCCTGGACGCGGCTTGCGGGAGATGGCAGGGACATGGACGGACTCGGCATCTGCAAACGACGTGGCTGGCCGATGCCATTATCCCGGAAACCCGGCCCTCACGGCACCGGGCCCTGGGAGGCGCTTTCGCGGCGACCGGTGGACATTTTCGGACCTCGCCCATCGCGGCTGGAGCCGCTCATACCTCCCGCACACCGCGGCAGAAGGCCGTGGGAGGCGCTTCAGCGGAGATCCGCGGGCATCTTCGGGCCCCGCCCATCGCGGCTGAAGCCGCTCCCACAGCACCTCCCACACACACCGGCAGAAGGCCGTGGGAGGCGCTTTCGCGGCGACCGGTGGACAGTTTCGGACTTCCCCCATCGCGGCTGAAGCCGCTCCCACCATACCTCCCACACACCCCGGCAGAAGGCCGTGGGAGGCGCTTTAGCGGCGATCCGCGGGCATCTTCAGGCCCCGCCCATCGCGGCTGAAGCCGCGCCCACCATATCTCCCACACGCTCCCGGTCAGCCTGCAGCCGGCGGCGCGGCGGTCTCACGCACCAGCCGGATGCGCCCGTTTTCCACGGTCATGGCGCCCGCCCGACGGGAATCGTCCACCCAGGCATTGAAGGCATCGGCTGCCAGGGGGCGCGTCATGAAGTAACCCTGGGCCGCGTCGCAGCCCAGATCGCGCAGCCGCTGGAACATGGCGGCATCTTCCACGCCTTCGCCGATCACCGCCAACCCAAGGTTGTGCCCCAGCTCGATGGTGGCGTGCACGATCACTGCATTGGTGGTGTTTTCCGCCATGTCGAGCACGAAGGACTTGTCGATCTTGATTTCGTCCACCGGCATCTTGGACAGATAGGAGAGGGAGGAATAGCCGGTTCCGAAATCGTCGATGGCGATGCGCACGCCCATGTCCGAGATGCGCGATACGATCAGCATGGCGCGGTCCCTGTCCACCATGATGGCGCTTTCGGTGATTTCCAGGATGAGCCGCTCCGGCGCCACGTCGCGTGCGGCCAGCGCCCCGGCGACCACATCCGGCAGGTCCAGATCGAACAGCACCTGAGCCGAGATGTTCACCGCCACCCCCAGATCCAGCCCGCGTTTCTTCCAGGCGCTGGACTGGTCCAGGGCATGGTTCAACACCCACAGGGTGAGCGGCTTGATGAGACCGGTGCGTTCCGCCAGCGGGATGAATTCGTCCGGATACATGAGGCCGTGTCTGGGATGGTTCCAGCGCACCAGCACTTCCACCTCCTCCACCCGGCCGCTCTTGAGATCCACCTTGGGCTGGTAATGCAACACCAGCTGGTCGTTCTCGATGGCGTGGCGCAGCTCGCCCATGAGGGTGAGCCGCTGGGGACTGTACTCGTCGTATTTGGGGGAATAGACGAGAAAGCCCGCGCGATTGCGCTTGGCGGCATACATGGCCACGTCCGCCCGCTGCAGCAGGGTATCGGGATCGGTGCCGTGCTCCGGATAGATGGCGATGCCGATGCTGCCCCGCACGTCGAGCTTGAGCTGCTCCAGCATGAAGGGCATTTCCATGGCCTTCTCGATCTTCTTCACCACTGCCCCCACGGCCCTGATCTCGGACAGGTCCGGCGCCAGCACCGCGTATTCGTCGCCGCCCAGGCGCGCCACACTCTCCGGTTCCTGCAGCGCCGAATGCAGGCGGGTCGCCACCTGTTTCAGCAGCCGGTCGCCGTTGTAGGGTCCCATGGCCTCGTTGATTTCCTTGAAGCGGTCGATGTCCATCACCAGCACCGCCACATGCTTCTGCTGCCGTGCCGCGGCCAGCAGCGCCTGGGCCAGCCGGTCCTTGAACAGGAAGCGGTTGGGCAGCCCGGTGAGCTGGTCGTGGGTGGCGTTGCGCGTGGCCTGGGCTTCCAGGGCAAGGGTCTGGGCACGCAGCTCGGAGGTCTGGTCCACCAGCATCGCCCCGGCTTCGTAGGCAATCAGGGCGCTCACGTATTGTCCCCATAGGGCGAACACGAAAGGCATGGCATCCAGAATCCACAGCGTGACGTTGGTGCGCTGCGCGTCCAGGATGGTCTCGACAGTGATGCGGCCGCTCTGGGTGAAGGCCACCCCCAGGGTGGCGATCACGATCGCCGCGAAGGCAATCAGCACACCGTAGATGGCATGCTTGCTGGCTTTGGCCTTGAGCAGATTGGCATTGGTGGTGAGGATCGGGCTCGCCTGGGCCATCTCGGAGTACCCCGGGGATTGTGCGTTGCGATTGCCGCCCCAGGGATTAGCGGCAGGCCAACTGCCGGCTTTAGGGGTGGGGCCCGTGGGCTGGGGTCTCAGCGGATACCGGCGCGGGCGAGTGCGGTCCTGACGTCGAAGGCCGTGGTGCGGCGCCAGCCCTCCTCCAGTTTGCTCACATAGCCCTGGATGGGATAGCGCGCCGCCAGTGCCGCCAGGGTGCAGCGCGCCACGGCCGCCTCGTCCGGCCCGCTGCAGGTGCCCTTGCGCCGCGCCAGGATCACGGCGAAATGACGCTGGCCGTCGGGACCCTTGATGTTCTCGACGTCGTAGTTCTCCACCAGGGCCAGGTAGAGAAAGGCGAAATCGTGCAGCACAGGCAGCGCGTCCCTGCCTTCGAGAATGAAGCGCAGGCAGGTGTCGTCCGGACAGTGCTCGACCACGGCCTGCCGGCTGGTCTGCACCATGCCCACGTTTTTGGCGCCGAACACCTGCTTGAGGGGCCAGCCCGCGCCCTCGGCGCTCAAGGCCGGCGCGAGCATCAGTCCCAGCAGCAGCGCAAACATCCCGCGCATGTTGGTTGCCTCAGTTGAGCGGCCGCGCCGCCTCCTCATCCTCCTCCACCTGCAGGAGTTCGAGACGGGCTGCGGCTTCGTCGTGTTCCAGTTCCACCGCCTCGATCTGGGCGAAACGGCGGCTGATCTTCTGGCTGGTGATGTGCACCTTCTCGGCGTCCTCGTGGGCCTGGCGGATGTGGTCGGCAAGTTTTTTCATACGGACGTCGAACAGATGGAAATCCTTGGACAGCTTGGCCAGGGAATCCTTGATGATGTGCACCTGCTTGCGGGTCTCCACATCCTTGATCACGGCGCGCGCGGTGTTGAGGATGGCCATCATGGTGGTGGGGGAAACGATCCATACACGCTTCTGCATGGCGTAATCCACCAGGTCCGGGTGATAGCCATGAATCTCGGCAAAGACGGCCTCCGCCGGCACGAACATGACGGCCCCGTCCGCCGTCTCGTTGGGAATAATGTATTTGGCGGCGATGTCGTCGATGTGCCTTTTAACGTCCTGCTTGAACTGGCGCTGGGCCGCCGCCCGTTCCACCTCGGATAGAGTCTTGTCGAACATGCGGTGGTAGTTCTCCAGGGGAAACTTGGAATCCACCGCGATGGTACCGGTGGGCTCCGGCAGAAACAGGGCGCAGTCCACGCGCGTGCCATTGGACAGCTTGTGCTGCATGGCGTAGATGGGTTGCACCGGATTGTTGGGCAGAATGTTGCGCACCAGGGTTTCCAGCTGCACCTCGCCAAAGGCGCCACGCGCGCGCTTGTCGCCCAGGAGCTCCTGCAGGCTCACCACATTGGTGGTGAGGCCGTCGATCTTCTTCTGGGCCTCGTCGATGGTGGCCAGCCTGGCCATGACCTGGGTAAAGGTCTCGTTGGTCTTGCGGAAACCCTCGTCCAGCCGCTCGGAGACCTTGCCCGAGATTTGCTCCAGGCGGCTGTCCGTGGTCTTGGTGAGGGCTTCCATGGCGCTCATGAGCTGCTGGGTCACCGCCGCCATGGTCTTGGTGATGAGCTCCTGATCGGCCCGCCCCTGCTCCGTCATGGTCTGGACCAGGCGCGCCATCACCTCCTCACGCAGGGCATTGAGCCGCTCCTGGGTGGCTGCGGCCGTCTCCGTGAGGCTGCGCGCCATCATCTCCCGCAGCTGGCCGAGGCTTTCCGTCTGCGCCACCTGGAGCTGGTGCATGGCCTCGCGCGTGAGTTTGAGCTCGAGGGAAATGACATTGCGCTGGCGTTCCGCGTTGTCGGCGATCACCTGGTTGATGCGGTCACCCTGTTTGTTGAGGCCGTCGTTGAGGTCAGCCAGCATCAGCCGGTGCTTGTCCTCCAGCATCTGGCCGATTTCCGCCGGGAAATGCTCCTGCAGGCGCGCCATGTGTCCCAGGCGCAGCCCGATCCAGAACGCGCCCAGCACGACGAACAGCAGCAGGACACCGATCAGGATTTCCAGCATGGACACTCCACCTTTCTGGCGCCAAGCGGCGCCGGTCCAGTATAACAAGGCCGCGCCCTCTGCGCGCGGCCGGGGCGACCAGCCGGCCGGACCCCCAAAAAGAAACCCGGCACAGGGCCGGGCTTCGGAGCAGGCGGTGGGAGTCAGTCGTCCCAGCGGTGACGGTGTTTGTGCTTGTGTTTGTGATGGCCGAGATGGAGGCCGTGGTCGTGGTGTTCTTCCACGTACACGACTTCCTTCTTCACGCGCTTGGGGCGATCCTGGGTGGCAATGGCCGCGCCGGCTGCGCCGCCCAGACCGGCGCCGATCACCGCGCCTTCACGCCCGCCCACGGCTGACCCGACCGCCGCCCCGGCGGCACCCCCGAGGGCACCGCCCACGACGGCGTCGGTGTCCAGGGCATGGGCCGTGGAAATCAGGCCGGCAGAAGCCAGCATCACTGTCAGCAAAGTCCGTTTCATAGTCCATCCTTTCATAGGAGTCCGCGCGCTCTATATACCATCCCCCGTACCGGGAGACAATGAATCTTCTGTCAGGAAGACCCTCACCCCGGCACGTTCCGCATATGATCGGCGGTGCGCGCAAAAGCTTGAGCCAATTCCCGGCGCAGTTTCTCCTCCACCCCCACCTCTTCCATGGCTCGGACCATGCAGGCCAGCCACTCGTCGCGCTCCGCCACCCCGATAGGAAACGGCAGATGCCGCGCCCGCAGCCGGGGATGGCCAAAAGCCTCCACATACAGTGGCGGGCCACCCATCCAGCCCGAGAGGAACATGAAGAGCTTCTCCCGTGAGCCGGTCAGGTCACGCGGATGCAACTTGCGGATGCCGTAGTAGTCCGGATCCTCGTCCATGAGGTCGTAGAAGCGGTTCACCAGTTCGCGCAGCTTCGCTTCGCCGCCGAGCCGCTCGTAATGGGTTTGCATCGTGGCACGGTGAATGATGCTCATGGCAGGGTGTTTCAGTCACCTGCATGGTACCGCATCCGAGGCGATCCCCGAAGGGCTACCCGGCCTGGCCATCCCTGCGACGTGCGGAGCGTAAGTTCCGCGGCAACCGTGGTGGGAGCGGCTTCAGCCGCGATGAGAGTCGCCGAGGGATACCACAATCCGCGCCTGCACGGTGCGGGCAACGGTCGCTAAGGCGGAGCAGACAGGCCTTGCGATTTTCATGCAGACGCTTTCCCTCAGGTATCCAGCGTCAGGCGCAGGGGCTGTGACCGCCGTTTCGGCGCCTCAGCGCAGTTGGTAGCGCGCGAGTTTGCGGTAGAGGGTGCGTTCGCTGATGCCCAGTGCCTGGGCGACGCGGCGCCGGTTGCCCTGGTGGCGGGTGAGCATTTCGGCGATATGGCGCGCCTCCACTTCCGGCACCTTCTTTAGCAGCACGCTCGGCAGCGGGTTCTCGGCCGGAAGGGGCGGAGCGCTGGTCTCCCGCTGAAAGAGAATGTGTTCGGCATCGATGAGCCCGTTGGGACTCAGGGCGGCCGCCTTCTGCAGCACATTGCGCAACTCGCGCACGTTGCCGGGGTAGTGGTGCTGCATAAGCTGCGCCAGCGCCCCGTCGGTAAGGCGGTAACGCCGCCCCGCCCGCTGGCCGATGCGGGACAGCAGGGCCTCCGCCAACACGGGAATGTCCTCCCGGCGCTCCCGCAGCGGCGGCAGGCGCACGTCGATACCGGCGATGCGGTAGTAGAGGTCCTGGCGGAAGCGTCCTTGGTCCACCATGGCCAGCAGATCCCGGTTGGTGGCGGACACCAGGCGCACGTCGGCGTGGAGAATCTCCCGCCCTCCTACCCGCCGGAACTCGCCGGTTTCCAGCACCCGCAGCAGCTTGGCCTGCATGGCCAGGGGAATTTCGCCGATCTCGTCGAGGAACAGCGTGCCGCCATGGGCCTGTTCGAACAGCCCTTCACGCCGGCCGACGCAACCCGTGAATGCCCCGCGCTCGTGGCCGAACAGCTCTGCCTCGAACAGCGTTTCCGGAATGGCGGTGCAGTCCAGGGCCACGAAGGGTTTGGCCGCCCGCGATGACCGGCGGTGCACGAACTGGGCGGCGAGCTCCTTGCCCACCCCGGACTCGCCCAGAAGCAGCACGGGGGCTTCGGACAGCGCCGCGGCGGTGAGATGCTCGACGCAGTTCAGGAAAGCCGGCGAGCGGCCGATCATGCGCAGCTCGTCGCAGTCCAGCTCCGCCGCCCCCAGACGGGTGATGGCCTCGCCCAGGAAGCGGCGCCCGTCCCGGGCCACCACCCGGTGCCCCACCAGTTTCACGTGCTCCGGATTGCCCAGGGCGTCGAAATGGGTGTGCACCAGCTCTACCCGGCCTTCGCCGCCGAACACACGGCGGTGCGGGCAGTCCTCGCCATTCTCATGGCACGGCACGGGGGAATGGTGGGACACCTCATGGCAGAAGCGACCCCGGATGGCTTCCCGCTCCACCCCGTAGGCGGCGCAGTAGGCCCCGTTCGCCGCCACGATGCGGTAATCGGCATCGATGAGCACGAACGGGCTGTCCTGCAGGTCGATGATCTGCTGCCAGTCGATGTCGGGCTCGTCCATCCGCTGCTCTCTGCCCCGTTGTCAGGCGAACAGGTCGTTCATGATGTTGAAATACCAGGCCATGGCCAGAAACCCCTCGTCGGCGCTGGGCCCGGGTGACACGCCGCCGGCACCCTGGACCGCCACCATGGTCCTGGCCGCCGCATCGTACCGGTACACCGCCGCGACGTGAATCGCCTCGCGCTTGGAGACGAAACTGTAGCAGGTATTGGCCATGATGGGGTTCTGGTCCGGGGCCTCGCCGGCCATCAGGCGGGCGATGGCCGCGGCGGCCACCTTGGCCTGCTGGTTGGCCATGTGGCCGGACTTGGGCATGCCCTTGGCCGCGAGCAGCGCGTCGCCCAGGACGTGGATGCGGGGCACGTTGCGCGACTCGTAGGTCAGGAAGTCCACCGCCGCCCACCGGGCATCGCCCTTCTCCCCGGTGGCCTTGAGCACAAAGGCGGGCGCCCGCTGGGGCGGGATCAGGTTGAGCACATCGGCCTTGTGCCTGCCCTGGACGCCCATGTCCACTTCCCCGGTGGCGAGGTTCACTGTCTTCAGCTCCGCATTGGGAAGATATTCCAGCACCCCCTTCAGGCGGCTGTCCCAGTACTGGCGGAACAGATCGCGCTTGGCCTGGACGTCGGCGTTGGCATCGAACACGAGGAGTTTGGACCGGGGCTTGAAATTGGCCAGGAAATCGCCGATGAGTGTGGCCCGCTCATAGGGTCCCGGCGGACAGCGAAACGGTGCCTTGGGCACATACAGGGCCACCACCCCGCCCGGTGCCAGGGTGTGGATGCGCTTGCGCAGCTCCATGGTCTGGGGCCCCGCCTTCCAGGCATGCAACACCTTGTCCGGCGTGTTCTCCGCGCCAGGCAGCCCGGCAAAATCAAACTCCACGCCCGGCGCCAGCACCAGGCGGTCATAGCCCACGACCCCGCCCCGGGCCAGGCGCACCTGACGCTTGTCGGGATCCACGGCGACCACCGCATCCTGAATGCGCTCGACACCGGCTCCCTCCACGGTCACATAGTCCCGGGTGATGTCGTGCATGGACAGGGTGCCATAGATCACCCGGTTGCTCATGGGGCAGGAAATGAACTGGCTGGCCGGCTCTATGAGGATGACGCGCAGGCCCGGCGCCCAGCGCTTGAGGTAGCGGCAGAAGGTGACCCCGGCGAACCCCCCGCCCACGACCACCACGCTGCCCTGGGCGGCCCGGGCCCAGCGGGGAAGCGTCAACCCCAGCGCCAGCGTGCCGCCCAGGGCAAGCAATCGCCGGCGGGATGCATTGCGCACGCTCATCGCACCCCTCCTTTGGCCCACACCTCGGCGATTTGTTGAATCTCCTGATCGCTGTAGCCCTTCATGAGCTGGGGCATGACCGTTCCGGGACGACGTCCTTCCCGAAAGGCCTTCATGTCCTCCGCCAGATCCCGGGCGCTGTGGCCGGCAAGGGAGGGCATGCCCCCCTCGGACCGTCCCGTCGGTCCATGACAGGCGGCGCACGCCGCCGCCCAAGTGCGTGCCTGCTGGTCCTGCGCCCAGGCCGCCAGGGGCGCCAGGGCCAGGACAGCCAGGCCAATCGCGCTCATCCGCATCTCTCCTCCTCCGTTCCGTTGGTTCATGGCAATGGTTTGCAAAGGGTCAGAGTAAATCCCGGGGCTGGATAAGCTGTCAAGACTAGGCTTTAATAGGTCGTAAGCACGTGTCAGAAGGGGTGTGACAGCACCTGACATCCTGTCATGTCTTTCCTGCCAGGGTGCCTCGGCAACGGCGATGCTGTCTTTAAATAACAGTGACTTATGAAACAGGCACGGCTATTGCTTGGTGAGAGCGTCGCCCCGACCAGGGGACCAAACTGACAGGAGAGCATTCATGGCCCACATCGTGATCATGGGCGCCGGCATCGGCGGCATGCCCATGGCCTACGAAATGGCGGAACTCGCCCGCAAGGGAGACCGCATCACCGTCGTTTCCAACACCCCCAATTTCCACTTCGTGCCGTCCAACCCGTGGGTTGCCGTGAACTGGCGCACGCGCGACGACATCGAGTTTCCCATCGGCCCCTATCTCGCGAAAAAGGGCATCGAATTCGTGGCCACCGGGGTAAAGCGGGTGCATCCCCAGGAAAACCGCCTGGAACTCAACGACGGATCCAGCCTGGCCTACGATTTCCTGGTCATCGCCACTGGCCCCAAACTCGCCTTCGAAGAGGTAGAGGGTTTGGGCCCCCAGGGTCATACCCAGTCCATCTGCCACGTGGACCACGCGGTGCAGGCGGCGCGGGCCTGGGAGCAGTTCGTGCGCGCCCCCGGCCCGGTGGTGGTGGGAGCGGTCCAAATGGCCTCCTGCTTCGGCCCGGCCTACGAGTTCGCCATGATCATGGATACCGATTTGCGCCGGCGCAAAATCCGCGACAGGGTGCCCATGACCTTCATCACCTCCGAGCCCTACATCGGCCATCTGGGGCTGGGTGGGGTAGGCGATTCCAAGGGGCTGCTGGAATCGGCCATGCGTGACCGGCACATCAAGTGGATCACCAATGCCAAGACCACCCGGATCGAGGCGGGCAAGATCCACGTCACGGAATACGACGAGGACGGCAAGGAAAAGAAGCAGCACGAAATCCCGTTCAAGTACGGCATGATGCTGCCCGCCTTCAAGGGTGTGGACGCGGTGTTCGGTATCGAGGGCCTCACCAACCCGCGCGGCTTCATCATCGTGGACGAGCACCAGCGCAACCCGAAATACCCGAACATCTACGCCGTGGGGGTGTGTGTGGCGATCCCGCCGGTGGAACAGACGCCGGTGCCCACAGGCGCCCCCAAGACCGGCTACATGATCGAAACCATGGTCACCGCCACCGCCCACAACATCCGCGCCGAGCTGGACGGCCGGCAACCCACTGCCAAGGCCACCTGGAATGCCATCTGCCTGGCGGACTTCGGCGACACCGGCGCGGCCTTCGTGGCCCTGCCCCAGATCCCACCGCGCAACGTCAACTGGTTCAAGGAAGGCGCGTGGGTGCACCTGGCCAAGGTCGCCTTCGAGAAATATTTCATCCGCAAGATGAAAAAGGGCACCACCGATCCCCTCTACGAGAAATACGTGCTGTCCGCGCTTGGCATCAAGAAACTGAAAGAACCCGTTCAATGACCCACCAACCCAAAAGGAGGTACGACACCATGAAGCGAAGCCTGCCACGCATCGCCCTGGGAGTCGCCTTCGGGATCGCCTTCGCGATTCCGGGCGCCCACGCCCAGGAAGTCAACAAGCATGCGCGCATCCTCGCCGCGCCCTGCGCCGCCTGCCACGGCACCAATGGCAACAGCGTGGGTGGAACGCCCGTGCTGGCCGGTGCCGACCGCGCCCACTTCATCCTGCAGATGAAGGAATTCAAGTCCGGCGCCCGTCCCGCCACGGTGATGCATCAGCACGCCCGCGGCTACAGCGACGAGGAAATCGAAATGCTGGCGGACTTTTTCGCGGCCCAAAAACGCGGCCAATAAGGGATGAAGGAGGACAACAACATGAGTCTCGATCGTCGTTCGTTTCTGAAACTGGCGGCCGGTTCCGGGCTGCTCGCCCTGTCGCCCGCCGCCGTGCAGGCCGCCGAAGCCCTGGGCAAGGGCAGGCACAAGCCGCGCGTGGTGGTGATCGGCGGCGGTTTCGGTGGTGCCACCTGCTCCAAATACCTGCGCATGTGGAGCAACAATGCGGTGGAAGTGGTGATGGTGGAACGGCAGAAGCAGTTCATCTCCTGCCCCATGAGCAACACCGTGCTGGGCGGCTCCCGCACCATGGCCGACATCACCCACGACTACGACGGCCTGGTGCGCAAGTGGGGCGTCAACCGCGTCGAAGCGGAAGTCACCGCCATCGATCCGGCGAAAAAGACCATCCGCACCGCGCGCGGGGAACTGGCTTATGACCGCCTGGTGCTGGCGCCCGGCATCGACTTCCTCTATGACCAGGTGCAGGGCACATCCCACGAGCTGGCCGAGACCAAGGTGCCCCACGCCTGGAAGGCGGGCAAGCAGACCGCCCTGCTGCGCAGCCAGCTGGAGGCCATGCCGGACGGTGGCGTCTATGTGCTGGCGATTCCCAAGGCTCCCTACCGCTGCCCGCCCGGACCCTACGAGCGCGTGTGCCAGGTGGCCTTCTATCTCAAGCACCACAAGCCCAAGTCCAAGATCATCGTGCTGGACGCAAACCCGGACATCACCTCCAAGAAGGGGTTGTTCATGAAGGCCTGGAACGAGCTCTATCCGGGCATGATCGAATACCGGCCCAACGCCCAGGTGGTGCGCGTGGATGGGGCAACGCTCACCGCCCACACCGACTTCGATGCAGTCAAGGCCGACGTGCTCAACGTGGTGCCGCCCATGCGCGCGGGCAAGGTGGCCGATCTGGCAGGCGTGGTCACGGCGGACAATCGCTGGTGCGGCGTGGACTTCCTGTCCTTCGAATCCACCGCCCAGCCGGGCATCCACGTGATCGGCGATGCGGTCTCCTCCAGCCTGCCCAAGTCCGGTCACATGGCCAATACCCAGGCCAAGGTCGCCGCGGCCGCCATCATCGAGCTTCTGGCCGGCAACCAGCCCGACCCGGACCCGGTGCTGGGCAACACCTGCTACAGCATGGTGTCCGACAAGGAAGCCATGCACGTGGCCAACGTCTTCAAGTACGACAAGGAGAAGAAACAGTTCGTCGCCGCCCCCGGCGGCGGTGTCTCCGAGAAGCACTCGGAGACCGAAGGCAGCTATGCCAAGTACTGGGCCATGAACATCTGGTCCGACGTGCTGAAGTAATTCATCTGTCGAGAGCCTCTCGGGCCGCGCAAGCGGCCCTTTTTTTATGCCTGCGCGCGGTCGCCGCGCCGTCTAGGCCCGCAGCACGATGAGCGGCGGGGTATCCAGCACCCGGCGCGTGGCAAAAGCCCCGGCCAGGGCCACGCCCAAGCTGCCGGCGGCCACGCCCACCAACCCGAGCAGCGGGTTGAAGTGGTAGGGCACATCCATGAGCCGCTCCGCCAGGACCCAGGCCACCAGCCCCGCGCCCGCCGCCCCCACCACGCCGGCCAGCGCGCCGATGACGGCGAATTCGATCCACTGCGCCCCAAGGAGCTGGCGCCGGCCCGCGCCCAGGGCGCGCATCACTGCAGCTTCATACATGCGCTCATCGCGCGTGGCCACCAGAGCGGCGTAGAGCACCACCACACCGGCGAGCAGCGTAAACAGGAACACGAATTCCACGGCCTGGGCCACGCGCTCCATGATGCCGCGTACTTCCTCGAGAATGGCCGCCACGTCGATCACGGTGACGTTGGGAAAGGCACGCACCAGGGCATCGAGCACCGCCTCGCGCCCGCGGGGCAAATGGAAACTGGTGATGTAGCTGGCGGGCTGGCTGGCGAGCAGCCCCGGCGTGCCGATGACGAAAAAATTGACGCGCATGGAATCCCAATCCACGTGGCGCAGGCTGGTGACCGGTGCCTCCAGGAGCCTGCCGGCCACATCGAAGCGCAGCCGGTCACCGAGGCGAATGCCCAGCCGCTGGGCAATGCCCTCTTCCACCGACCACTGGGGCGTCGCCGCCTGCCCCTGCCAGAAGCGCCCCGCGATCACCCGGTTGTCGGCGCGCAGACCCTCCGCCCAGGAGAGATTGAACTCGCGCTCCACCAGCCGCTGACTGCGCTCGTCCGTGTAGTCGCGCGCGGACACGGGCCGGTCATTGATGGCCACCAGACGCCCGCGCACCATGGGATGGAAAACCGGCTGCGCAAGGCCCTGCCCGGCCAGGAAAGCAGCCAGCGCCGGCACCTGGTCCGGCTGGACATTGATGAGGAAACGGTTGGGTGCGTCTGCCGGCAGCGCGCGCTGCCAGCTCGCAAGGAGATCGCCGCGCACCAGCGTGAGCAGGAGCAGGGCCATAAGTCCCAGGGAAAAGGCCACGATCACGAGCCGGCTCGACTCGCCCCGGCGCGTGACCGAGGCCAGACCATAGAAAAGCACGCCGTGGGCACGCGCACGCAGGCGCGCCACGCTCCACAGGAGGGCCGAAGCGGTGAGCCAGGCAGCCGCGAAGGCCACGGCAAGCCCCGTGCCCACATAGAACGCAAGCCGCCACTCCCCCGCCTTCCACAAAAAGAGCGCCGCAAGCGCCGCCACGGCCAGGGCCTGCCCGGCACGCCCAAGCCCGGTGGGGGGTGCGAGTTCCCGGCGCAGCACGCGCAGGGTGGGTACCCGCGCCAGGCGCGCCAGGGGCACCGCGCCAAAGGCGGTCAAAAGCCCCATGCCCAGCAGCACCCCTTCGCCCACGGGCGCTGGGCCGGGCGGGGGCAGGGCAACCCCGAGCTGCCCGGCCAGCAGCCGCGCCAAAACCGCCTGGGCGGCAAGCCCCAGGAGACTGCCCGCCAGTCCACCCAGCGCGCCCAGCAGGAGAAACTGCGCCAGATAAAGGCCGAAGATGCGCCGCTGGGACGCACCCAGACAGCGCATGATGGCGCAGGCATCGAGATTGCGCGCCACGAAACGGCGGCCCGCCAGCGCCACCGCCACGCCCGCCAGCACCGCCGCCACCAGGGCCGCCAGTCCCAGATACTTGCGTGCCCGTTCCAGGGCCGAGCGACGGTCACGCCCTCCAGCCGCTCCCCCCGCTTCAGGGCTGGCTCGATCAGGCGCCGGTAAGCCGCCACCGCCCGCGGCTCACCCGCCACCAGCAGCCGGTAGCTTACCCGGCTGCCCACCGTGACGAGACCGGTGGCGGCGAGATCCGCCTCGTTGATCATCAGGCGCGGCGCGATGCTGAAGAAATCACCCGCCCGGTCCGGCTCCCGCTCGATCACGGCGGCGAGAACGAGCCTCGTGCGTCCCACCTGGATGGCATCCCCGGGAGAGATGCCCAGTTCCAGGAGCAGGCGCCCGTCTGCCCAGGCGGTGCCCGGCGCCGGACCATGCGCCACCTGCCTGGGCTGGCCGCGCGTCTCGGCGATCTCGAGCCGTCCCCGCAGAGGATAGCCGGCGCTTACTGCCTTGATTTCCGCCAGGCGCGCACGCTCCCCCGCCACCACCATGCTGGGAAAGACCGCGCTGTGCGCCACCGCCAGGCCCAGCGCCCGGGCCTTGGCCTGCCGCTGCGCCTCGACCGGATGGTCGCTCACCAGCACCAGGTCGGCGGCAAGCAGCTCACTGGCCTGACGGGTGAGCGCCTGATTCACGCGGTCGGTGAAGAAGCTCACGCTGCTCACCGCGGCCACCGCCACCAGCAGGGCGACGGTGAGCACGGCGAGTTCACCCGCACGCCATTCGCGCAGGAGCAGGCGCAAGGCGAGCCTCATGCCTCCCCCACCAGACGGCCTGCGTCCAGCACCAGCCGGCGCTCACAGCGCTGCGCCAGGGCGGCATCATGGGTCACCAGGATCAGGGTGGTGCCCCGCTCCCGGTTGAGATCGAACAAAAGCTCGATCACCCGGGCGCCGGTGGCGCTGTCCAGGTTGCCGGTGGGCTCGTCGGCGAGCAGGATCGAGGGGTTGTTCACCAAAGCTCGCGCGATGGCCACCCTCTGGCGCTGGCCGCCGGAG
>JBBFMG010000023.1:0-15167 GCA_037478575.1 Burkholderiales bacterium
CCAGTTGCAGCGCCTGGCCGGCAATGGCCTGCTGCAGACTGTCCTGCAGATCCAGTTCCCGCTGGCGCGCCTCGTGCTGGCGGGGATCGTAGAGGGCCACGTGATCGCGGGCGTGCACCGCGCCCTCTGCCGCCAGTGTGGCCCGCTGCAGGAGCGCCTCCGCCTCGGCGGCATGTGCGGGAAACAGGGCCAAACCCAAAGCAGGCGGCACCTGCAGGGCATGGGCCCCGGCCCGCACCGGCTGGTCCAGCAGATGGGCGATGCGGTAGGCCGCGCTCCAGGCCTGGGCCGGTTGGGCGAGGCTGGGCAGCACGCAGGCGAGGGTGGCGCGATCCAGACGCCACACCCAGTCGCCCGGCTGGATGAGACGGGCGATCTCCTGCGCCAGATCCTCCGCCAGCCGGTCGCCGGCGCGGTAGCCCAGCAGGGCATCCACGCGGCTCACCACCGGGACGCGGGCGACGATCAGGGCGAGCAGCCGCTCCCCCGCCGCGGCGGCTTTCATGAGGTCGTCGAGCCTCTCGAGAAACTCCAGGTGATTGGGCAGCATCGGGCGATGATGCCCGAACCCGTGTGGGCTGCTCAAGCGGCGCGTTCAGAGGTAATAGTCCCGGACACGGATGCCATACATGCCGTCTTCCAGGGCGCGCACGATGACATAGGGCGTGCCGTCCCGGCACACGGGATCCTGCAGCAGATCGAGGGGCGCCGGCTGGGACAGGGGCCGCTTCGCTTCGTCCAGCAGCAGAAGCAGGCGTGGTTTGAGCCGGCGCGCCCGATTGTGGCCGATGACCAGGGCCACCTCCCCGGAACTGAGCTCCACCAGGGTGCCCACCGGATAGGCGCCCAGGCACTGGACGAACTCTTCCACCAGGGGCAGGTTGAGGCTGCGCCGGCTCCACTCGTAGAGCCTCTGCAGGGCGGCGTAGGGTGTTTCCGCCGGTGCATGGGGACGCGCGCGGGTGAGGGCATCGAAACAGTCGAGGATGGCGGCCATGCGCGCCGGCACGGGAATGTGGGGCGCGCGCAACCGGGCGGGATAGCCGCTGCCGTCTTCCCGTTCGTGGTGCCCCTCCACCATTTGCAGCGCCATGCCCGCCAGTCCGAAGCGGGCGCCCACCAGCTCCAGGCCGTATTTCACGTGGCGCCGCACGGCGGCGTATTCCGCCTGCGTGAGCGGCCCCCGTTTCGCCAGCAGTTCGCCGGGGATGCGGGCCATGCCCACGTCCATGAGCAGGCCGCCCAGCCCGAGCTGCATGAGCTCCGGCCGGTCGAAGCCCAGATGCCGGCCGAAGGCCAGGGCATGGACGGACACGCCCAGGGCATGGGCGTACAGATACTCGCTCTTGCGCCGCAGGCGGGCCAGCGCGGTGAGGGCATCCGGATTGCGCACCACGCTCTCCACCATGGCGCCCATGATCTCGGTGGTTTCCCCGGGATCCACCCCGCTGCCCCGCGCGAGGCGCTGGAAGAGGTCTTCCACCACCCGGTCGGCGTCCTCCATCAGGGCCTTCGCCCGCGGCAATTCCTCCTCCACGGGCAGGGGCTCCTCGTAATCCACCAGGGTCCAGTCGGGTGCGTCGATGTCCTGGGCAAGCCAGGCGGGGCGCTCGGCCACCTCGGGCAGGGCTGCGTCCGGATCCGGCGGGTTTGCGCTGCGCAGGGGATCCACGTACACGTGGCGGCAACACCGGCGCAGGAGCTCGAGCTGCTCCTCCGTTTCGATGAGGAAGCCCTGCAGCAGGAAAGGCGTGTCGAGCCAGGGACGGTCCAGTCTGGACACGAACATGCCCAGGGCGAGACGTTCCACGGGGAGTTTTCTGTCCATGCCGCGATGCTACCGTCCCGCTCCGGACGGCGCAAAGCGGCAGGCTCTCAGCCCTGGGGCAGGAAGTGGCGGGAATAGCGCGGGTTCATGAGGGCCCGCGGCAGGATCAGCATCAGGTCGGCGGTGTTGAAGTCCGGATCCCAGGCCGGCTCGCCGCAGACATAACAGCCGAGACGGATATAACCCTTGAGCAGGGGCGGCAGGGGCACGTTCAGGGTGTTGTCCAGGGATTCCAGGGGCAGACGGTTCCTGGGAAACACGCGCCATTCCACCGGACTCATGTGTTCCATGCCAATGCGCCGGAACAGGCTGGCGGCCACGTGACCGCCATCGGCCATGCCGATGCTGGCGCAGCCGATCAGGTAGTCGAAGCCGTGCTGTTCGATGAAGCGCGCGAGCCCTGCCCACAGCAGGGTGATCACGCTGCCGTTGCGATAGTCCGGATGCACCGCGGCGCGGCCCACTTCCACGGTGCGGTCGAACAGGTGGCTGAGCCGGGTGAGATCGAACTCCGTCTGGGAATAGAAGCAGCCGGCATCACGCGCGCCCCGGGGCGTGAGCAGGCGGTAGGTGCCGACCACTTCCAGGGTCCGGCTGTCGCGCACCAGCAGGTGCTCGCAAAAGGGGTCGAACAGGTCCCGGTCCAGCCCGGAGGCAGGATTGGGCAGACGCGCGCCCATTTCTTCGGCGAACACCCGGTAGCGCAGACGCTGCGCCTCGCGCACCTCTTCCTCGGACCGGGCCAGGGAAACCGTGAGGGGAGCCGGCTGGCTCAGCCGCTCCAACACCGCCGGTTCGTTCAACATGCCACACCTCGTTTCGAATTTGCGACGGGGTGCAGCCTAAAAAGCCGCGGTGACGTTGGCGTGAAACCGGGATGAAGCTTTTATGAAGAGGCCAGGGCCGCCACCTGGGCATGGCGCGGGCAGCTCACCAGATGATCGTTCACCAGGCCCACCGCCTGCATGTAGGCGTAGCAGATGGTGGGGCCCACGAAGCGGAAGCCCTGTTGCCTGAGCGCCCGGGCGAGCCGCTGCGAGAGGGGTGTTTGGGCCGGAATGTCTTCGAGGCGGCGGAACCGGTTCTGCACCGGCCGGCCGTCCACGAAGGACCAGAGAAAGGGGGCAAAGCCCCCCGCGCGCGCCTTAAGTTCGAGGAAGGCCCGGGCATTGTGCACGGCCGCCTCGAGCTTGGCGCGGTTGCGCACGATGCGGGGATTGGCCAGCAGGCGTTCGATGTCGGCGGCGGTGAAGCGCGCCAGACGCTGCGGGTCGAAGTTCGCCAGGGCCTCGCGCAGCGCGGCGCGTTTCCTCAGGATGGTGAGCCAGGACAGTCCCGCCTGCTGGCCCTCCAGGATCAGCATCTCGAACAGATGGGCGTCGTCGAAGGACGGCACGCCCCATTCCCTGTCGTGGTAGGCGACGTAGAGCGGGTCCGTGCCGCACCAGCCGCAGCGGCTGTCAGTCCTGGTTCCGGTGCTTGATTTCATGGGCCCCTTCGGCGATGCGGTCCATCAGCGCGAACAGCACCCCCGAGATGACCAGGATCACATGGATGCCCACCTTCCAGGCGATGGCGGTGTCGGCATTGGTCCAGACCCACTCGGCATTGGGGTGGGTATCCGCCTCGATGAGGGCCATGATGTTGACGAAGGTTTTCAAAAGCTCGATGGCGGAGATGGCCACGATGGAGGCGATCACTTTCACCTTGAGGCCGGAGAAGTCCACCTTGCCCATCCAGTCCGGGCGGTCCTCGTGACCCGCGGTGTCGATCTTGGACACGAAGTTTTCGTAGCCGCTGAAAATGATGATGAGCAGCAGATTGGCCACCAGCGACATGTCCACCAGGGTGAGCACCGCCAGGATGAGATCCCCCTCGCTCATTTCGAACACGTGGGGCAGCACGTGCAGGAACTCCTGGGCGAACTTGACCAGGATGAGACCGATGCCCACCACCAGCCCAAGATAGAACGGGGCCAAAAGCCAGCGGGCGTTGAAGATCAGAACTTCCAGCAGGTGTTCAATGGTGCGCATGACATTCCCTTTTGAGCCAACGAAATCACAGGCAAACGAAACGGCGCCCCGCAGGGCGCCGTCCCGCGCGACGAGCGCCTTCAGTGGGTGACGCGGGTCACGCCGCCGCCGGTGATCACGCGCACGCGGTCGCCGGGCCGGAACTGTTCATCCGCGGCCTGGGTGACGGCGATCAGACGGCCGTTGTCCAGTTTCACCGTGATTTCCAGGCCCTTGGTGCGGGTCACGCCTTCCTCGATGGCCGCACCCGCCACCCCGCCGGCCACGGCGCCGACGATGGCGCCCACGGTGCTGCCCTTGCCGCCGCCGATGTTGCTGCCGGCGATGCCGCCCACGGCGGCGCCGGCGGCCGGCCCGACCACGGACTTGGTGCCCTCGATCATCACCTCGCGCACGCTCTCCATGCGGCCCATCTGCACTTCCTGGGCCTGACGGGCCTGGTCGCGGGTGTAGGCGCCGCCGGACATGCTCGCCGGGCAGCCGGCGAGGAGGAACGTCGCGGCGGCGACGGTGGTGATGGCAAGCAAGCGTTTCATCATGTCCTCCGAATGTTGCACAACGGTTGTCAAGCGGGCCATGCCAGGCCCAGTTCCCTTTGGGTCCAGTCAGAGAGTGCGGCGGGATCCAGGCTATGGTTCTGGGCGCCGCGGCTGGCGATCTTGAGCGCCCCCATATAGGCCGCGAGCCGGCCGGTTTGTTCCCACGACCAGCCGCGCACGATGCCGTAGAGCAGGCCGGCGCGGTAGGCATCGCCGCAGCCGGTCGGGTCCACCACGGCGCGGGGCGGCACGCAGGGGATTTCCAGGCGCTCACCATCGGCGAAGATGAGGGAGCCCTTGGCCCCCAGGGTGACGATGAGGGCCTTCACCCGCTCGGCCAGGGCCGCCAGAGGCAGGCCGGTGCGTTCCTGCATCAGCTCTGCCTCATAGTCATTCAGGGTGACATAGTCGGCGAGCTCCACGAAACCCAGCAGCTCCGGGCCGTCGAACAGGGGCATGGCCTGGCCCGGATCGAAGATGAAGGGAATGCCTGCGTCGTGGAAGTCCCGGGCGTGGCGCAGCATGCCCTCCCGCCCGTCCGGCGCGACGATGCCGAGCCGGATGTCGCTCGCCTCACGCACGCTGTTTTGGTGGGAGTGGTTCATCGCGCCGGGGTGAAAGGCGGTGATCTGGTTGTCGTCGAGATCGGTGGTGATGAAGGCCTGGGCCGTATAGGTGCCCGGAATGAGCCGCACGTGGGTGGTCTCCAGTCCCAGGGCTTCCAGGCGCTCCCGGTAGGGACCAAAGTCCTCACCCACCGCCGCCATGATCACCGGCTCACCGCCCAGCAGTTTCAGGTTGTAGGCGATGTTGCCGGCACAGCCGCCGAACTCGCGGCGCATGTCCGGCACCAGGAAGGAGACGTTCAGGATGTGGATCTTGTCCGGCAGGATGTGGTTCCGGAACCGGTCGCGGAACACCATGATGTGGTCGTAGGCGAGGGAGCCGCAGATCAGGGTGCGCATCGTGTCTTGGGTGTGGCTCGGGGTGGCAGGGGGCAAGTGTAGCGCATTCCCTGTCACGGAAAAATCACGGCTTTTTCATCGTTCCTTCGCCGATGGGGCCGACACTGCCCGCCATGACCCGGCCTGCCTGGATTTGGTGGTTGCTGCCGCTGGCGCTCTACAGCGGGCAGGCGCTGGCGTGGGGACTCGCCACCCATCTCTACTTCGCCCAGCTTCTGGTCTGGGCCGTGCCCCTGGCCGATCCGCGCCTGCGGCGCGCAGTGCGCCGCCTGCCGCGTCTCCTGCTCGCGGGGGCCTGTCTGCCGGACCTGGCCCTGGTGGCAGGACGCACGGTAGCCGCGTTTGCCCACAGCCACGACTGGGCGTTCGCGCGGGGTCTGCTGGAGCAGGCCAAGGACGACGAGGAAAGGGCGCTGGCCGTGGGCTACGCCAGTCATCTGTTCGTGGACGTGGTGGCGCACAACCATTTCGTCCCCGCCCACGAGGCGATGTGGCTCAGGCTGCCCGTGCTCACCCACGCCGTGGCGGAGTGGCTGATGGACGCCCATCTCGGCCGCCAGCTGTTCGCCCATCCCCATGCCGTGCTGCGCGCCGGAGCCGGGCCTGCCGCCGCTTTCGTGGCGCGACATTTCGGCTGCTCTCCGGCCGAGGCGACGCGGGGCGTGGCGCGCCTGGCCGGGGCCACCCGGCTGCTTTACGGCAGCCGGTTCCACCGCATGCTGGGTGCGGGCGCGCGCCTGCTGGACCGCCAGGTGGCGCGCCGGTGTGACCACTATGTGGCCGAGACCAGCGCACGCCTGCCGGAGATCAACCGCCTGCTGGCAGGGGAGGTTCCCAACTGGCGCGCCGACCAGCCCTGCCCGGCGCGCACGGCCTACCTGGCGGGGCTCAACTGCGAGATTCTGCGCGGGCCGCTGCCGCTGCCGCCGAGCCTGTTCGGCTGAGGCCGCCGGCTGCCCTGGCCTCCAGGGTCTCGGCATAGAAACTGATGAGCCGCGCCGTCATCTCCGGCGCGCTCCAGGTCTGCGCATAGGCCCGGGCGCGCACGGCCAGTTCATGGCGGGCCGCGTGATCCTTGAGCAGCCTTTCCACCTTGTCGGCGAAATCCGTGACGTCGTCCTGGGCGATGAGGGCGCCTTCGCCGTCACGCAGCACCTCGGCCGTGCCCATCACCGCCAGCCCCACCACCGGCACACCCAGAGCCATGGCTTCCAGCAGGACCAGTCCCTGGGTCTCGGTGCGCGACGCGAACACGAACACATCGGCTGCACGGTAGCAGTCCAGAAGGGCGGTTTGGCGGTCCAGGTAGCCCACGAAGCGCACCTGCGCCGCCACACCCAGGGTTTCGGCCTGGCGCCGCAGGTGTTCCTGGGCGGGACCCTCTCCCGCGATCACCAGCAGCGCTTCCGGCAGGCGCTGGGTTAGCCGCGCCATGACCTCCAGCAGGAAACCGATGTTTTTCTCGTGGGCCACCCTGCCCACGTAGAGCAGCACGGGCCGGGTGGGTGGAATGTCGAGCCAGGCCCGGAAGCGCGCGCCATCGCCCCCGGCGAAATCCTCCAGATCCAGACCCGTGGGGATGACGGCGGCACGGGTAGTCACGCCGTATTCGACGAGACGTTGCAGCATGGGGTGGGAGGGCACCACCAGCCCGTCCACCTGGGCGCACTGGAGGCGCGCCAGCGCGCGGGTCAGGCCACGCATGAGCCCATGGGGTGCCAGGGGCACGTAATGGAACAGGTATTCCTCGAACAGGGTGTGATAGGTCTCCACCACCGGTACGCCCAGGCGGCGGGCATAGGCGAGTCCCGCGTAATGGGCGAGGAAGGGCGTGTGCACGTGCACGAGATCGAAGCCCCGCCGGGCGAGTTCCGGTGCGAGATCCATCAGCGCCCGCCAGGACATCCTGCGGTCCTCCGGATCACGCCACACGCTGCGGGAGCGGACGCGGTAGAGGGGACCGGGACCGTCGCCGGGAACGTGACAGGCACCATAGTCCGGCGCCACCAGGGTCACTTCATGGCCGGCCCGGGCGAGCTCCCGGCGCAGGATCATGATGGCCGTGGACACGCCGTTGATGCGCGGGAAATAGACATCGGAGACCATCAGGATGCGCATGGCGCCTCACAGGGCGAAGGACAACGTGGCAACGCCATAGCCGATGGCGGCACCCGCCAGCACGTCCGTGGGGTAGTGCAGGCCGAGCACCACGCGGGACAGGGCTACCAGTACCGTGAAGGGCACGAGCAGGGGCGCGAGGGCCGGGAAATAGGCCAGGGCCACCAGGGTGAAGGCCACGGCATGCAGGGTATGGCCGGAGGGGAAGCTGAACTGGTCCAGGGGATCGCTGCCGCGTTCCACGGTCGGATGCAGGTCGCAGGGCCGGGGGCGCCCGGTGACCCGCTTGAGCCACTTGTAGATGAGCAGCCCGGCCAGCCCGACCAGGATCATGTGGGTGACCGGCCCCAGGGCCTGCTTCCCGTGCAGAAACAGCAGGACGCCCATGAGCGTGTACCAGAACACGCCATCGCCCAGACGGCTCACCAGCCCGAACAGGCGCCGTACCGGACGACGCCGGGCGGCGCGGTTGAGACACACGCACAGGCGGGCGTCAAAGTCGGCCAGCCGCGCGAGAACCGAGGGAGTATGGAGCTGCATGATGCCTCCTGTGCCGTGGGTCGAGCACTTGGTAAAGCAATGCCTCGAAGCGGTCGTGGATCAGGGCCCAGTCGAAGGCGGCGGCACGGCGGCGCGCCGCCGCACCCAGCGCACGCAGCTGGCCCGGGTCAGTCAGGACGAGGGCGGCCGCGCAGAAATCTTCCGCCGAGGCGAAGGGGGCGAGCAGACCGTTCTCCCCATGCTGGATGAGTTCGTGGGCGGCGGCGTAGTCGAAGGCCACCACCGCCAGGCCGCTGGCCATGGCCTCCAGGGTGACGTTGCCGAAGGTCTCGGTGAGGCTGGGAAACAGAAAGATGTCGCCCGAGGCGTAGTGGGTGGCCAGATCCTCGCCGGTGCGTGGCCCGGCGAACACGGCCTCGGGATGGGTGCGCGCAAGGGTTTCGCGCAGCGGGCCGTCTCCCACCAGCACCAGGCGCGCGTCGGGACGGCGGGCGCGCAGGGCACCATAGGCGGCAAACAGCAGCGCGAGATTCTTCTCCGGGGCGAGGCGCCCCACGTAGAGCACCACCGGAGTATCCGGGCCGGCGTGCCAGCTGGCGCGCAGCGCGGCGCTGCGTCGCGTCGGGGTGAACAGGCCGGTGTCCACGCCCCGGGCCAGCACTTCCAGCCGCTTAAAGCCCAGCGCGGCCAGCCCGGTCTGCAGGGCAGTGGTGGGCACCAGCGTGAGGTCGGCGCGGTTGTGGAAGGCGCGCAGATAGGCCGCGATGGGGGTTGCCAGCCACCCCAGCCCGTAATGGCGGCTGTAGGCGTGGAAGTTGGTGTGAAAGCTGGAGGTGACCGGCAGTCCCAGCGCCCGGGCGGCGTTGAGGGCTGACCATCCCAGCGGGCCTTCCGTCACGATGTGCACCAGATCGGGTCGCTGCGTGCGCCACAGGCGCCTCAACCGGCCGCCCGCCGGCAGGCCCATGCGCAGGCGGTCATAGCCCGGGATGGGCAGCCCGCGGGTGAGGACTTCCTCCGGCGTGCAGGCAGGGCGAGCCTCCTTTGCCGCACCCTGCCGCGGGCGGATCAGTTGCACGCGGTGGCCGCGCCGGCGCAACCCCTCTGTCAGCCGGGCCACGGTCATGGCCACGCCGTTGATTTCCGGCGGATAGGTTTCGGTGACCAGCGTCAGATGGAGGGAGCGCGCGCCGCGCGGCGCCAGGGGCGCATCGGGGGAAACAGGACCGTCCATGGCCCGCCATGGTGCGCCCGCCATGCGACAGTCCGGTGACGGGACCATGACCGGGCCGTGACGGGGACGCGCCCTGCCCTTGAAATTGGCGGAATCTCGCCCATATTGGTAACAGCCGGCCGGAACAGGAGGCCGGAAACCGTTCACCAAAAAGGAGAGTTCCCATGGCCAACATCACCCGTTACGACCCGTTCAACCTGGACAGCGTGTTCGACGATTTCTTCAAGGGCTTCCTGGTGCGGCCCATGACGCTCGAGGGCGTGCCCAAGGCGCCGGAGATCAAGATGGACGTCACCGAGAACGACAAGGGCTATACCGTCAAGGCGGAGATTCCCGGTGTGAAGAAGGAGGACATCCACGTCTCCATTGACGGCAACACGGTGTCCATCAGCGCGGAAGTCAAGAAGGAGTCCGAGGAGAAGGAAGGCGAGAAGGTGCTGCGTTCCGAGCGTTACTACGGGCGTGTGGCGCGTTCCTTCAGCCTGGGGTCCGACATCGACGAGGCGAACGCCACGGCCAAGTACACGGACGGGGTGCTGGAACTCGTGCTGCCCAAGAAGGCGGCGAGCACTGCGAAACGGCTCACCATCAGCTGACGCAGGCTGCATTCCATGGCCACAGGGCGGCCCGGCGCAAGCCGGGCCGCCCTTTTTCATGGGCGCCGCCCACTGTAGAATGGCGCCCGCACCAACCGATCCGAGGCAAACCATGTCCGCCACGCCTTCCGCCGCGGCCGCCAAGGCCGAACTGCTGTCCGAGGCCCTGCCCTTCATCCAGAGCTTCTTCGACAAGACCATCGTCATCAAATACGGTGGCAACGCCATGACGGAGGAGCGGCTCAAGGAGAGCTTCGCCCGCGATGTGGTGCTGCTCAAGCTGGTGGGCATGAACCCGGTCATCGTGCACGGTGGCGGTCCGCAGATCGGCGAGATGCTCAAGCGCATCGGCAAGCAGAGCGAGTTCATCCAGGGCATGCGCGTGACCGATGCGGAAACCATGGACGTGGTGGAGATGGTGCTGGGCGGGTTGGTGAACAAGAGCATCGTCACCCTCATCAACCGCCATGGCGGCAAGGCCGTGGGGCTTACCGGCAAGGACGGCTGGATGATCCGCGCCCGGCGCATGCGCCTGCCCAGTCAGGAGAAGGCCGGCGAGTTCGTGGACATCGGCCAGGTGGGGGAAGTGGCTGCCATCGACCCGGCTCTGGTGGCCCTGCTCGACAGCCAGGATTTCATTCCCGTCATCGCGCCCATCGGCGTGGGCGAGGACGGCGCCGCCTACAACATCAACGCCGATCTGGTGGCCGGCAAGCTGGCGGAAACCCTGCGCGCCGAAAAGCTCATCCTCATGACCAACACACCGGGCGTGCTGGACAAGGAAGGCAGGCTGCTTACCGAACTGAACGCGGAACAGGTACACACCCTGATCGCGGACGGCACCATTTCCGGCGGCATGCTGCCCAAGGTGAACTGTGCGCTGGAGGCCGTGCGCAACGGCGTCAAGGCCAGTCACATCATCGACGGCCGCGTGGAGCACGCCCTGCTGCTGGAGATCCTCACCAGCGAGGGTGTGGGCACCCTGATCAAGCGCTCCTGATGGGCGCGGCGCCGGTCTGGGTGTTCGACCTGGACAACACCCTGCACGACGCCAGTCCCCACATCTTTCCCCACATCAACCGCGCCATGACCCGGTATGTCATGGAGCATCTCGGCCTGGACGAGTCCGGTGCGAACGCCCTGCGCCAGCACTACTGGCAGCGCTACGGGGCGACGCTTCTGGGGCTTGTGCGCCATCACGGCACCGATCCGCACCATTTCCTGTGGCACACCCACCAGTTCCCGGAACTGCACGCCATGCTGGTGTTCCAGCGCGGCCTGCGCCACATGCTGGGTCGCCTGCCGGGGCGCAAGGTGGTGTTTTCCAATTCGCCCGCCCACTATTCCCGCGCCGTGCTGCGGGCGCTGGGCATCTTCGATGTGTTCGACGCCGTGTTCAGCATCGAGCACACCCGCCTCCATCCCAAACCCAGGTTGCGCGGATTCCTGCAGGTGCTGCGCGCCCTGCACGTGGCGCCTGCCCGCTGCATCATGGTGGAGGACAGTCTGGACAACCTGCGCACCGCGCGGCAGCTGGGCATGAAGACGGTGTGGGTGACGCGCCGCCGCCAGAAGCCGCCCTTCGTGGACGTGAGCGTGCGTTCGGTGTTGCAACTGCCGCGCCTGCTCAATAAGCTATAGCGCACTCAGGGGAGGGGCCATGCCTGCCAAACCAGGCCAGAGAAAAGAACAGATCCTGCAGACGCTGGCGGAAATGCTGCAAAATCCCCAGCCGGAGAAAATCACCACCGCCGCGCTTGCGGCGCGCCTCGACCTCTCGGAAGCGGCCCTCTACCGTCACTTCGCCAGCAAAGCCCAGATGTTCGAGGGGCTGATCGAGTTCATCGAGTCCACCCTGTTCGGACTGATCAACAAGATCCTCGCCGAGGAGCAGCGGGGTGTCGCCCAGCTGGATGCCATCATCACCCTCTGTCTGGGTTTCGCCCTGAAGAATCCGGGTATGTCGCGCGTGCTCATCGGCGATGCCCTGGTACACGAAAACGAGCGCCTGCAGGCCCGCATCAACCAGCTGGTGGACCGCATCGAGGCCACCCTGCGCCAGTGCCTGCGGGTGGCCGCTACCCAGGGTGAAATCCAGGGTGACTTGGACGCGGGCGCGGTGGCCAATCTGCTCATCGCCTTCATCATTGGCCGCTGGCACCAGTTTGCCAAGAGCGGTTTCAAACGCTCCCCCCTCGACCAGCTGGACAGCCAGAAGCGTTTTCTGCTGGCCGGCCTCTGACCGTACCCCGTTACGGTCGGCGTAGGCGGCGGGGGCTCAAGGGTGTCCCGCCACGGTCGCTATTTCCTGCGTCGGAACCGTTCGAGGAGGAAGCGTCATGCGTGCCAAAGCCGTTGCCATCAAGCCTGCCACCTGGCTGTCCGTGCTGCTCGTGGGCATGGTCATCGTCTGGGCCGGGCTGGGCGAGGCCCGGGCCGCCGGGCCGGCGGTGGTGGTGGCCGCCCGCTGACCGTCAGCGCCGGCCGCACACCGGACAGGCCGGGTCGCGCGGCACGCGTATGCTCCGCCAGCCCATGTCCAGGGCGTTGAGGAGCAGCAGGCGGCCGCTCAGGGGCGTGCCGATTCCAGCCAGCAACTTGAGGGTCTCGGCTGCCTGGATGGTGCCGATGATGCCCACCAGGGGCGCAAACACGCCATTCTCCGCGCAGCGCATTTCGTCCGGCTGACCGCCTTCCGGGAACAGGCAGTGGTAGCAGGGACCGTCCCGGCGGCGCACATCGAACACCGCCACCTGACCGTCAAACCGCACGGCCGCGCCTGAAACCAAGGGTTTCGCCGCAGCCACACAGGCGCGGTTCACCGCGTGGCGCGTGGCGAAGTTGTCGCTGGCATCCACCACCACCTGGGCCTGGGCCACCAGCCCTTCGAGATCCGCTCCGTCCACGCGCCGGGTCACGGCTTCCACCTCGACTTCCGGATTGATGCGGCGGGCGCTGGCTGCCGCCGATTCCGCCTTGTTGCGGCCGATGGCCGCGGTATCGTGGGCGATCTGGCGCTGCAGATTGGTGAGGTCCACGGCATCGCCGTCACACACGGTGAGGCGTCCCACACCAGCGGCGGCCAGGTACAGCACGACGGGAGAGCCCAGGCCGCCGGCACCAATCACCAGGGCGTGGGCGTCAAGCAGACGGCTTTGGCCTTCGATGCCCAGCTCGTCCAGCAGAATGTGGCGGCTGTAGCGCAGCAGCTGCTCGTCGTTCATGGCAACGGCGTCACCGGTAGCTGCGCCATTCTTCGGGGGTGTCGTCCCGGTCGCCGTGGGGATGGTTTTGCCAGACTTCGGCGAAGATTTGCTTGGACAGCCGGTCACGCGGCGGGGGCGCGAGATTTTCGCACTGGATGGCTTCGCAGTAGTACACCAGGGCGCGCCGGATCTTGCTCAGGATGCTGTTGTCCAGGTGGAAACCCTCGGCGCTGAGGGCACGTTCCACCTTTTCCAGGGTGTAATTGGGCAGCCGGTAGCGCACCAGCAGGGTGCGCGGGTTGAGCTTTTCCAGGACAACCAGGTGGGGCAGGCCCTCCAGCAGCGTGGCCGCCTCCTCCGCCTGACCGGGCGGGATCTCGGAAAAAACCAGCTGGCGGGTCTTGAAGATGTCGCCTGCCTGCATGAGGGGATCTCCACGCGTCGCTTGCCCAATCAAGCATAGCGCGGTGGGGGTCTTTTGCAAGCCGGGCGTCAGCGCCGCTGCAGGATCTGGATGCCCTTGAGCAGGTTGAGCGCCTGATTGAGCTGGTAGTCGTTTTTGGGCGCGATGTCCCCCGCCTCGGATTTTTCCTCCTTGCCTTTCTCGGGCTTGGGCGCCTGCAGCTTGATGGGCGCGGGCTTGGGTTCCGGCTCCTTGTCGTTGGCCAGATGCCGCTCCAGATCCGCTTCGCGCACACTGAGCGCCTGCTTGTCCGCCTCACTGATGGTGGCATCCTCGACCACGATGTCCGGCGTGATGCCCTTGGCCTGGATGGAGGTGCCGCTGGGCGTGTAGTAGCGCGCCGTGGTGAGCTTGATGGCGGTGCCGTTGCCCAGGGGCAGGATGGTCTGCACCGAGCCCTTGCCGAAGGTCTGGGTGCCGAGAATGATGGCGCGCTTGTGGTCCTGCAGGGCGCCCGCCACGATTTCCGACGCGGAAGCCGAGCCGCCGTTGACCAGCACGATCATGGGCACGTTCTTGACCCAGCCCGGCAGGTTTCTCAGATAGTCCTCCTGGTTGGGGCGCAGGTAGAACTCCCGGCTCGCCGTGAGGCGCATCTTGGCGTCCTCGGTGCGGCCGTCGGTATAGACCACCAGCACGTCCCTGGGCAGGAAGGCGGCGGACACCGCCACCGCGCCGTTGAGCAGGCCGCCCGGGTTGTTGCGCAGATCCAGCACCAGGCCCTTGAGGGCTTCCTTGTTCTGCTTGCCCAGGTTCTCCAGCGCCTTGGCCAGGTCCTCGCCCGTGTGGTCCTGGAACTGGGTGATGCGCACCAGGCCATAGCCCGGTTCCATCAGCTTCCATTTCACGCTCTTGATCTGGATCACCGCGCGCGTGAGGGTGACCACGATGGGTTTGGTCTCACCCTTGCGCAGGATGGTGAGGGTGATGCGCGTGCCGGGCTTGCCGCGCATGCGTTTGACCGCGTCGTTGAGGGACATGCCCTTCACCGGCGTGTCGTCGAGCTTGATGATGAGATCGCCCGCCTTGATTCCGGCCTGGAAGGCGGGGGTGTCCTCGATGGGGGAGATCACTTTGACGAAGCCGTCTTCCATGCCGACCTCGATGCCCAGCCCGCCGAACTGGCCCTGGGTGGAGACCTGCAGGTCCTTGAAGGCGTCGGCGTCCAGATAGGCGGAGTGGGGGTCGAGTCCCGAGAGCATGCCGTTGATGGCCGAGGTGATGAGTTTCTTGTCCTCGACCGGTTCCACGTAGTCGCTCTTGATCTTGCCGAACACTTCGGCGAAGGTGCGCAGCTCCTCCACCGGCAGGGGTCCCCGGACGTCCTTGTCGGCGATGGCCGAATAGTGCAGGCCCACCGCCACCCCGATCAGGATGCCGAAGGCGATGAGAACCAGATGGTGCAGTTTGCCGCGCATGTTCAGTTGGACTCCTGGCCCGTTGACGTGATCCGTTCCGGCATGGTCAGCGCCCGGCGACCCATTGCAGGGGGTCCACGGGCGTGCCCTGGAAACGAACTTCAAAGTATAAACCGCTTTCCCCCTGGCCGCCGCTGTCGCCGACGGCGCTCACCACCTCGCCTGCCGCCACCGCTTCCCCCACCTGCTTGTAGAGGGACTGGTTGTGGCCGTACAGGCTCATGTAGCCGTCGCCATGATCGAGGATGATCAGGTTGCCGAAGCCG